>PWVB01000504.1 GCA_003562365.1 Anaerolineae bacterium | reverse complement strand
TCGCTCCCCAAAACTCGTCCAACCCATCTGTTTGTCACCCCGACCCCAATTCGTACCGCTCCTCAACGCCCCACCCCCCACATCCACTTATCCTGTCTGGTGAATCGCTGCGCTATCCCCTCCATCGCCGTATCTGCTCGTTTGTCAAAGTTCTGGTACAATGATTGCCGGAACTGCTGGAACCCGCTTTGGTATTCTTCGATAGACATACCTTAACAGGTTCCACAGTTCCTTCGTTTTGTCAAAAGTCCAAATGGTCAAGAAAGAGTTCCCGGACAGATAGGGTCACTGCACCGTAGCACAAGCTTTCCAGGTTGCACCTTAGCGAGAAGCATAGGTCTAAGCCGGCATCCGTGCCTCGCGGTTGTGCCGGTCCCAGGCCAGGTCATAGGGGTCGTGGGCGCGCCTCCGGATCGGTGCAGCGAGAATGTGCTCCAGCCAGCGGGCCTCGGCGGCGGCGGCATCGGCGAAGCAGCGCGCAGCGAAGGTAGCGCGCTCGGTGGAGCATCGGTCGGCGATGCAGAGGGCATGGGTGCGGAAACCGCTCTCCAGCGTGTCGCGCTTGGGTGTATAGGTGCGGATGCGGGCAGCATAGTCGCGTAGGGTAGCGCGATGGAGCGCCTCGTGACGCCAGTAGAGGGTTGCCGCGTCGTAGACGCCATCGGGGACGGGGCCCATGTTGGGCAGGTCGATGTCGACCCAGAGGGGTTTGAAGAGGCTGGTGCAAGGCGCGGCAGTAGCGGTGACGAAGTGGGTCGGGTAGTCGGAGCGGAGGTGCGAAACCATCGACCCCGTCGTCTGGCTGAGGTGGTCGGAAACCGCGTGCATGCAGACCTGACCTACGGCCAGTGCCGGATCCAGGGACCAGGCCCCCTCCTCCACGCCCCCATGGTCACGCAACACCATCATCATCGTACCGACGGTAATTGCCCCTTTCTGGGCGGTCAGCAAGCCGGTCGTACGGGCGCGCCGCAGGTGGCAGTCGCTGAGGGTGGTGTTGTCGGGATCGGTGTAGCAGTGTGCGAAACTGAAGTCATCCGGGCCCTCACACCAACCCTCCTCGATGGCGTGGGAGACGAGATCGGGCGAGGCGAGGTCCCACGCATCGGTGATCGTCAAGCCATTGGAGATCGTGTAGACGCCCTCGACCCGCTTGGCGGCCCAATGGGGTCCGGCGGTCTCCAAAACCCAGGCGTTGTGGGGATCGGCAATTAGGAAGCTATTGTGATAGAAGAGCTCCCCTTGGACACTGCAACTGCCGCTCTGCCCGTGCACGGCGAGGAGTGCGGTGATGACGTCGACCGCCTCGCGCGCGGTCGCGGCGCGCTCCAGGGCCAGGCGCAGGAAGTCCATGCCGATGAGGCCTGGCTCTTTACCGTAGGGCACCTTGGTGAAGACCGCCTCGTTGCCGATGGTCACGCCGTGCTCGTTGGTCCCCATCTCGGCACCCCAGATCCAGAAGGGCTTGGCCAGCAGAACAGCGTAGGTATGCGGCGCCTGGGGAGTCTCGATATAGGTACAGGCGACGGTGCTGCCCGGTGCGTGTTCGGCGGCGGGAAAGCGAACGAGATGGTGCGCTTCGTTAGGCTCGCGATCGGAGTTTTTGCCAAAGAGCGTGACGCCATCGGCGGTGATGGCGCCCGTTGCTACGAGTGTATCACACATCGGCATCCTCCATCTTCTAGCGCCGCCGGAGCGGCTGGGATTTAGATAAGGAACCACTAAAGCGATTGCTATGAACGGCGGCGCGGGGAATGTCCGTGCCCCGGATAGCGTGTAGGTCTAGGCAAAGTCACCCAACCACTTTCCCTCAGCTTGGAACAATCTGTCGACCATCTCTTTGATCTCGGCGAGCGAGAGGAGCGAGGCAGTCAGGGGGTCGAAGAGGCAAGCCTGGGTGATCTTGTCGCGGTCACCTTCGAGCCGGCCTTCGACGGCCAGTTCCTCACATTGGGCATTGACACTATTGAGGATGGCGAGCTGGGGCGGCAGCGGGCCGACGTGGATGGGTTTGAGGCCCCCCTTGTTGGCCAGGATCGGCACCTCGACGCAGCAGCCGATGGGTAGGTTGTCGATTAGGCCAAAGTTGCGGACGTTGCCGTTGAACTCAAACATCTCATTATCACCAAAGACGGCGTTAAAGATGTAGGCGGCGTATTCCCGACCCCGCTCGAGGTCGATGGGCTCCGACATGAAGCGGTTGAGCTCGTTGATGCGCCGCTCCCTGCGGGTGGCCCGAGCATTCCAACGCTCCATCCAATCATGCCCCGGGTTCCAGCCGGTGCCGTGGGTGCAGTATTTCTCGATCAGGTCGGGGCGTTTCCGGAACCACCAATTGTACTCGGAGTTGTGTCCGCTGGACTCGGTGACGTAGTAGCCGAGGTGGAGGAACATCTCGTTGCGCACCTGCTCCTCATTGTAGATCCCGGGGCGGGTGGTGATAGCCTCGCGGATAAGAGGATAGGCGTCCTTGCCGTTCCACTTGTACTCAAGGTAGTGGGCCTGATGGTTGATGCCCGCGCAAGTGTAGGTAATCTCGTTCATCGGCGCGCCGATCCAGCGGGCCAGCGTCTCGGCGGTGCCCTGGACGCTGTGGCAGAGGCCGCTGGCGACAACGTCAGAGACGCCCTGGATAGCCCGGCAGAGCATAGCCATCGGGTTGGTGTAGTTAAGGAAGATGGCGTCGGGACAGTAGGTCTCGATATCACGGATGATCTCCAGCATCGGGGGCCATGTGCGCAGGAAGCGGAAGATGGCGGAGGGACCGCGGGTATCGCCGACGTTGATGGAGATGCCATACTCCTTGGGAATGGCAATGTCGGTGCGTATATCGTCGTCGTCGCCGGTGAGGATTGTAGTGAGAACGCCGTCGGCGCCATCGAGCGCCTCAGCGCGGTCGAGGGTCGCCGTGACGATTGCGGGGTAGTCGCCCGCCGCAACGATCCGGTCGACGACCTGCTTCGCCAAGGCGAGATTCTCGGCGTCGATATCCATCAGGGCGATCTCACAATCGCAGAAAGCGGGAAAGGTCAGGATGTCGCGGACGAGGTCACGGGTGAAGGTAACGCTGCCGGCGCCGATAAAAGTGATTTTCTTGGGCATAGGGTACACCTTTCGATTTACTGAATGCCGCCGTTGCTGTAGAGCAGTTGGGCGTTGATCCAACCGCCCTCCGGTGAGCAGAGGAAGGCGACGAGGTTGGCGCAGTCCTCTGGGAGGCCGACGCGATCTAGAGGCGTGTCGCGCCGGACCTGGCCCATCAGCTCGTCGGTCATCCAGCCGGTGTCAGTGGGACCGGGGTTGATGACGTTCGCACAGATCCCCAGCGCCTTGAACTCGTGCGCCGCCGCTAGGACAATGCGATCCATCGCGCCCTTGCTGGCGCCGTAGGGCAGGTTGCCCGCAGTGTGGTCGCTGGTGATGGCAAGGATGCGGCCTGATCCGAAGTCGCCACGGAAGCGCTTGCCGAACTCGCGCACGAGGAGCCAGGTAGCACGGGCGTTGACGGCGAAGTGGCGGTCGAAGCTCTCCACGGTGGTGGTGAGGATGTCGCTGTTGACGGAGTGGCAGTGCGACATAACCAACGCAGTGACAGGACCGAGGTTGCGCTCGACGGCGCTGAAGACGCGGGCGGGGCCGTCGACCTGCGCCAGGTCGGCCTCGACAGCGACGGTACGGGCTCCGGTGGCCTCACATTCAGCGCGCAAGACCGCGACCTCCTCGGGATCACTTGACCAAGGCATAGTCGCATCATATAGACGCCAGAAGGTGAGGCCAAGGTCCCAGCCAGAGCGCGCCAAAGCGCGGGCGATGGCGACGCCGATGCCGATGGCGCGGCTGGCGCCGGTGATCAGGGCGATGGGGCGGTGTGAGGTCGTCATAAGTATCTATGGCTCCTTCTGCAAGCCATGTGCGTGCGCCAGCTCGCACAATGCCCACTAGTGCAATTCGAGATCAGCGACGGTGAAGAGCACAAAGCGGATCAGCTTGACCGCCAACAGCGCCCGCGACACGTCAAGCACGGTGGTGAGGGCGATCTGGGCCGCGAGGTCCTTGGGATAGCCGAATGCGCCGGTTGAGAAGGCAGGGCAGGCAATCAAGCCAACGGTGTGTTTCGTCGCCAGTTGAAGCGTGTCACAATCACAGGCAGCCGGGAGCTGATCGGCGGGCTCGTCAACGCCGTAGATGGGCCCCAGGCGGTGGATCATGTAGGCGTCGGACAGATCGTGTCCACTGATAATGACCGCCTCGCCGGGGCAGATAGGTCAGTAGACGTGGCGGATGGCATCGAAGTCTCTTAAGATGGGATCCTCAAGCCTGACCATATGCTCGCGCATCCGGGTCAGCAGCGCTTCCTGCACCGAGCGCATCTCAGCCCGATCGATCAGATTGTGCAGTTCCCAGGGGTCATTTACCAGGTCATAGAGCTCGCCGATGTCCGCATGATTGTAGACGAGTTTATGGGTACGCGTCCGCAGTATGCGCTGCTCGTAACGGAAGAGCTGCGCGAAGAATTGCGCATAGATGCTGTCCCGTTCGGCGGAGGTCGTGCGACCTTTCAGCTGCGCCAAGATGCTGGCCGTGTCCGGCTCCTGTGGCAAAGGCCGCCCCGCCATCTCCAGGAAGGTGGGATAGAGATCCTGAAGATAGACAAACTCGTCGCATACACTACCAGGGTCTTCACAGTCGGGATGCGCTGCAACCAGCGGGAGTCGGTAACACTGCTCATAAGCAAAAGGACCTTTCTCGATTAGTCGATGGGCCCCCATGTTGTCGCCGTGATCCGTGGAGAAGACAACCAACGTGTTGTCTGCGCACCCCAGTGTCTCCAGTACGTCCAGGATTCGGCCTACCAGGTCGTCAATCATTGTGACGTAGCCCCAGTACCGGGCCACAATCTCGCGCCACCGATGCCATCCACCTTCCGAAAGGCCCCAATAGCGTTCAACCAACTGCTGCACGAAGGGCTTACCCTCCCAGGTCTCGTTGAAACTTGGATCGACCGGGATCGCCGCCGGGTCATACATCGAGTAATAGGGCTCGGGTAGCAGGCAAGGTGTATGGGGGCCCCAGAAGTTCGCCCAAACAAAGAACGGCGTACCTTCACGCTCCTGTCCTTCCTTCATCGTCTGCAAAAGGGCAATCGTGTCCTCAGCAACCATATTCTCGAAGCTGGCCGCCAAGCCGCCGGAGTGCAATGCGTACATCTCCTGCCCTTGCTTGCCGGGATTATCGCCGTAGTGGGTCTCCAGAATCTCGGGAATCGGATAACCGTGGGAGTTGAGATAGCGCTCATAATGGTCTGTCGCGCCTGGGCTTCCGGCACGAGGACCGAAACGGAAGCCCTCCAGCATCCCCTGGTAGATCGGGTATCCATACCCCGGGAAGTCCTTGCCCTCGAACCCATAGTCGGTCGCGACTTTTGGATCATCGACGTGCCACTTCCCGGCATAGCCCAAAGCGTAGCCTGCCTGCCGGAGTTCTGATGCCAGATTCGGAATGTCCGGATTGAGCACCTCATTGTTGACAAGAACGTGGTTTTTGTGCGGATAGACGCCAGTGAACAGCGCCGCGCGCGACGGTGAGCAAGGCACCGTCGACGTGTAGGCCCGATCGAAACGCACCCCGCGTGCTGCCAAGCGATCGATATGCGGTGTCCGGCATATCTCAGCTCCATAGCAGCTCAACGTATCATAACGATGCTGGTCGGTGAGGATAAGGAGAATATTGAGAAGATCGGTCTCATCTGTCATCGGAATAGCCTCCTAGGCTGGTCACTGCTTTGACCATCGATGGCCAGCCGGGGACTGCCCTGAACTCACAGTCCCCGGTCGAGTAGCGTCATTCAAGCCGTCTACTGCGTCGGCTGCAGGTTCCAAAGCGTGATCGGGAAAGTAAGGTGCCAATAAGCGGTATTGTAGGGATCATCCTCAGTCGGCCAGCCGGTCCAGTAGGTTGTGTTCATGGCTATGCGGTGGAACCACTGCACCAGCGGGATCTCGGGTAACTCACGATACCAGATAGCCATCGCGCCGTTGAACAGCTCCTGCACCTTTGCCTCATCGTCGGGACTCGTGCGGCTCATCTCCTCGATGATTGCATCGTACTCCTCGTTTCCCCAGCGGGGACGGTTCGGCCCGCAGTCCTCACCAGTGGGCGCCCGCCAACGGCTATGGTACATATCCAACGTGGTGAAAGGATCAGCAACACTACCGCCGTGGCCGAAAAAGTGTAGTTCCGCCTCACCGTTAGCCTTCAAGGTCCACACGTCGGGCGGCGCCGCGTGGTTGGATTCGAAGCCGGCCTGACGTAGCATCTCTGCGGTAATGGGTGCAAGATCAGCAAAGATTGGGACCGCACCGTAGATGTCACAATCCGGGCGCTGGCCGTCCTTTGCCCAGAAGCCCTGTGCATCCTTCTCGAATCCGGCATCCGTCATAAGCGCGTCAACCTTTTCCTGGCTTTGCTCCAGGACATTGTGCTCTTCCATCACCGCGCCGAAATCGGGATGATCGTAGAACTTGGTCAAGCCAGGGTAGTTGGGAAAAGGAGTGAAGGCAACATCACCCGCACCGTCCCAGGCAATGTCCACAACAGCGTGCTGGTTAATGGCGTAGGCCAACGCCCAGCGCACTCGCACATCGTCATAGGGCTCGGTGAAGTTGTTAGGGTAGAGGGAGATGGGCCACCAATCAACATAACCATAGGGCTTCTCAAGTCCCGTATGAAAGATGATCCGGTCCCCGGCCTGTCTCAGAATCGGCTGAGCCAGGGCTGGTGTGAGTCCCATCGTGCAGTCAACCTCAGCGTTAAGAACGAGTTGCGCGGCGGTCTCATCCGGCGGACGCGGGATGTGTGAGGTCCGTTCAACCCACGGCATATGGTCGACCAGGCCGATATCATTCGCCCACCACTCGTACCGCAGCTGAAATTCACTGTAGTTTTCTTCGGTCCGCACCAGTTTATAGGGGCCGGTATGAACGGGCCACTCCGGATGCTGTTCCGGATCCCACATCAGGAACTCAATTGGCTCCGCAATGTCCTTGAAGATATGCTCAGGGATCAAGTAGATGCCGCGGTCGAAGCGATAGGTACAATGCGTGAAGTGGAAACGATGATTCGGTTCCTTCAGGATGAAGTTGACCGTATGATCATCCAGAGCTTCCGCTCGTTCGACAGCGTTATTCACCAGCGACGAGTCACGAAGAGACGGTACGTGGGAGATCAGGTAGTTGTAGGTAAAAGCGACGTCGTGCGCGGTGAAGGGCACTCCGTCGTTCCAGAGTACGCCCTTACGAATGTGAAGTGTCATCTCCGTGGCATCACCATTATACTCGTGGCTCTCGGCCAGCCACGGGATGACCTTGTCATTTAGGGCCGTGTAGTAGAAAAGCGCTTCCATCTGCCCCGCACCACCCTGCTGATGACTGTAGCCACTCGCGTAAGGGTTGCCGATGCCAATAGGGTGCACACCACTCATCAACGCGAGGGTTCTATTACGGGGCACATCCTGGCGAGGCCAGACCTGTTCGGCAACTGGCGTGGGGGATGGCTGCGGTCGAGGCGTCGGCGTAGGGGGCAGCGTTGCTGCTGGTGCTGGCTCTACCGGCGCTTCGTCAACCGGAGCTATGGGCGTTTCTGGGGCCGCACAAGCCTCCAGAACCGCGCCAGCGCCGGCAACTGCCGAGATCAACAGGAATTGTCGTCGAGAGATCTTCTTCATCTTCATCCTCCGCGGGCGTTAGGCACTCACAAAGAGACCAGCACACGCCATCACCGGACAACAAAGCATCTTGATCAGCTCTTTGGCACGCTCCTTTCCTCGCAGTGACGAAATCTGATCGCCTTCCGAACATTCACAGACCGACCAACACCGTCAATCACCTTCGCGCCCTCCTGATCCGCGCTTCTGCATGCTATTATAATGTTCGGGCAAATATGTTGTCAAGAAAAGAGATTCAGTATGAGTGCTGCACAGTAGGGGCTTCACAGCGGTCGAGTCCAAGCCGCTACAGTCATCACCGTGGCTCAAACACAGCCCAAGCCGCTACCTCGCGGACGCACGCGACCACCTCAGCAACAGCCACCTCAAGCAGGGCCCCACCTTTCTCCGCGGTTGCCAACTCAGGATATCCATAGCTGCCGGTCTCGCTGATATGATCTGTGGGGCGTGTCACAGTGACTCGACTGGTCCAACGTGAGTCTGGGGAGTAGAATGCCGACTCGAACGAAACTCTCGATCCCCGGGCCGCCGCCAGATCGACCAACTCAGGACGCAGGTGAAGGACAAGACTCGTCTCCAGTTCACAAGCGTGGGTGACACGCTCTTGTTCCAGGACTGGCACTGCAGCGATCTGCTGTGCTGCCAGCTCAAACCACGTGGCAAATACCAACCATAGATCACGGCGATCGCGGTGCCGCAACTGCACTCGATAGAGCGCAGACCGACCAGGTAGCGCATTTCCGCCGTGGGCATTGAGAAGGAGAATACGCGTGAACCCACTGCTGATTAGGCTTTCCATTATCTCATCCAAGAGGTCGGTGTACGTCTCCTGACTAACGCTCACCGTACCGGGAAACCTGGAATGGTGCTCGGACGCACCGATCCAAATCAAGGGCAGAAAGAGCGCCACATCATCGAGCTGCATCCGCGCCCGCGCCACGATCTCGTCACATATCATCGAATCGGTGAGCAAAGGTAGATGATGCCCGTGCTGTTCCAGCGAACCAAGAGGCAGGACGACCACTCTATCCGTTAAATCCGGGATCTCCATCCAGCGGCGCTCTCCGTACTCCATACCTGGTCCTGGTTTACCAAACTGTGCCAACTTGACACGGTTTGGAAGGCTGCCTTTCTGCAGCCATATTTTCACGTTTCGACGCAGATTGCTCCGAAGAGTCTGATATCTGCTCCCCGGGCGTT
>PWVB01000421.1 GCA_003562365.1 Anaerolineae bacterium | reverse complement strand
CTGATCGGGGTGGATGGATAGAGAAACACCGAGAGCGAGCTGGGCCTCGAAATACAGGACCACGCAATTTATCATCCCGTCCGCCTCGACCTCGAATACACAGCTGGCCTCGATCAACTCCAGCATATCTTCACTCAGGTCGATTGCCTCGACCAAGATCGGCGCAGCCAGCCTGGGCCAGTCCTTGACGCGGGCCGTGTTGATCGTAGTGGAAAAGTTTCTGGTCGAACTGTCGGCCGCGTAGTTGGAAAAATCCAGGCCGTAGGACTCGCGCCAACGCTCGGCCTGTTCGGCCGTGAACACCACCCGCTCGAACAGGCCCGCCGGCGCGTTGAGGGGCAAGGCGTAAAGCCGCAGACCATACGGAATGAGCCTCACGTTCGGCTTCAGAAGCCGCCTGCACGCATCGGCGGTGGTCGACAGGATGCCCTCGGCCAGCGGGTCATTGCCGATGATTTCGCTGACCATCACATCGGCCCTCTCGGGCAGCTCGATTCGGCTGGAATCGCCTTCGATCAGAGTAATCCGGTCTGCCAGGCCGTTGGCCCGGAAGAACTCGCGCGCCAGTCTAGGCATGTTGCCGGTTCTCTCCACCGCATAAACGTGGCGCGCCCCGGCCAGCGCGGCAGAAGCCGCCAGAACCCCGGTTCCGGTCCCGACATCGACCACCACGTCCGTGGGCTGCACGACTTCCCGTAGCGCCTGCTGATAGGCCAGGGTCCTCGCCCGGTCGTTGAGCATGCGGATGTGGATATCCGGGCTGGAAAAGCTGCCCGTATGCGAGGGGAGAGCCACCTGACGCGTCTCGGGCGCGCTGAGGAACCCGGAGCGGGCCAGGGCCAACACCTGGTTGTTCATTCGAATCCAGTCCCGGGCTCCGCTGGATCGGGCAGAAAGCTCCTCAAGCCCCGCTCTCAAGGTCTTGGGCGTTTCAAAGACCTCGAGGATGGCGAGCGCATGAGGCGTCGCACGCAAAGACTGTCCACCGCTGCTGAGCGTGACCGTGTCACCCTGAATCGAGAGCTCCAGCTGGAAGGGGCGCTGAAGGACGGCTTCGACGTTTAGACTCGTATGTCTCACAGGTTCCAGGCCGATCGTTGCTGCAAATAGGTCGCGGTGCTATGCAACCGGCAGATTATCACAGCGTGGGGATTGCCCCTGATCGAGATAAGGCCGAAAGATAAATGCCTTCAGGAACGACAGGGTAGGGTTTCACATCCTCCGGCGCAAGGTATACAATCCACGGTTGCGAAAATTCTGCGGGCAGTCGATCCCCATTGACACCATCATGAGTAGCAACACTGTTCCCGGGGCCTGCTCTGAGCGACTGGGCGCCAACAGTCTCGAGAGACGAGGTAAGGCTCTCCATCAGCCCGCGTGGCACTGGTACCGGACCTGCGGATTGACCATCCGCTCGCAGCTCGAAATCCCTGAGTTGGTAGCCATCGATCCCCATTCGGGCGATCCGGATGGGGCTGAAATCGTTCTGGGCAAGGTACCGCAGACATTGGCCAACGGCCGGGAGCTGACCCCCTGGCTGCAAACGAACGACCGGCAATGCCTCGTTGGCAGCCCCAACATCGCGCGCTACCTGATCGAGGATGGCAAACGCATCACGTTAGACCGCCGTGTCCAGGCCCAACCCAAGCACAATGCAGCCGATGGTGATGTCCGAACCTATTTGCTGGGCACCGTATTGGGGGCCCTGTTGCATCAGCGGCAATGGCTGCCCTTGCATATCAGCGCAGTCAAGACCGCTAGCGGGATCGTGGCGTTTACCGGAGCATCGGGCGCCGGCAAGTCAACTCTCACCGCCTGCCTGCACTACCGGCTGGGCCTGCCATTGTTCAGTGACGACCTGGCCGTCCTGAAACCCGAGGATCGGACGTACCTGCTCTACCCTGGACCGCCCCGCCTCAAGTTATGGAGTAGCGCATTGGACGCGCTTGGCCTGAGCAAGGAGGGGCTGGTTCGTGATCTGGCCCGCGAAGACAAATTCCATCTTCAACAGAAGGACGATTTGCAGAGCGAACCGGAGCCGCTCGACAAACTGGTGATCCTGACCAGAGCCGAGCCGGGTCGATCGACGGATATACGACGGATTCGGGGAATCGAGGCCTATCAGGCGTTCATGCACTCGATTTACCGACCGGCCCTGTGCCACCTGTTCTTCGATCAGACTGCGGTGCATGATTTTGGCGGCCGAATCCTGGGCGCAATAGAGGTCTACGAGTACCGCAGGCCGTGGAACCTGAGCGAGCTAAGGCCGAGCTTGGAAAAACTTGTTGGGACTCTTTCCATGGAAGAAGTGAGTTAACGGCATGTCAGCAGAGCTGAACGGCTACACGTTCACCGCCTACGGAAAGATGGTCCTGGATAAAAGGCGGACCGAAACCTACATCGCGGCGATGGAAAAGGCGATCAAGCCAGGGGACGTGGTACTCGACATCGGCGCCGGCCCGGGTATCTTTTCCATGCTTGCGGCCAAGATCGGTGCAAAAAAAGTCATCGCCGTAGAGTCCAATCCATCTATTCGGCTCGCCGAGCGGTTTGTCCGGCACAATGGCTTGACGGCGAAGATTCAATGCATCAAGGGCCTGTCAACAGAGTTGAATCTCGACGAACCCGCCGACGTGATCATCTCCGATCTGCGCGGCGTTCTCCCGATGTTTTACCAGCACATCCCAAGCATCATCGACGCCAGAGAACGGCTGCTTGCGCCAAACGGAACCCTGATTGGATGCCACGACGCCTTGTTTGCCGCGCCAGTGGAGCACTGGGAAGAGTATGGCCGAATCACAGAACCTTGGCGAGACAACACGTTCGGACTCGACCTCAGAGCTGGCGCTGAGTTCGAGACCAACAACTGGAGCAAGGTCGCGCTTCGTCCGGATCAGTTGTTGGCAGAAGGGAAGCCGTGGGCTTCACTGGACTATCAGCGCATCAACCATCCGGCAGTTCATGGGTCATTGTCTTGGGAAATACAGCGCCCCGGTATCTTGCACGGCATCGCATCCTGGTTCGACGCAGAACTGGCTCCAGGCATAGGATTTTCAAATCATCCCGAAAAGCCGGCGCTGATCTATGGGCAAGCTTTCATGCCGCTTCCCCGCGCGGTTGAAGTCCAGCCGCACACCCGCGTCAAAGCTCAGATCCATGCGCACTGGATCAATTCAGGTTATGTTTGGCAATGGAAGGGGAAGATTTGCGATCAGTCAGGAGAAGCAATCGAACGCTTCGATCAATCTACACTAGGAAGAAGATTCGAACTCAAACTGTAAACCGTCAACCAAAAAAGCCAGGCAGACATTCAAATTGACTGCATAACGCCTCCACATGATTATGTGATTTTAAAAAAGGCCGCCTGTCAGGCGGCCTTTTTGGGCCCTGAAGACAGCGGGCGATCAGCTATTTCCCGGACCCGGCTCGGTCCCGAAAGACGCAAATTTTTCGTTGTCCCGGAAGAAGAAGCCGTCGACGTCATCGGATGCACCGCCTGCGGCCACCAGGTCAGCATGCTGTCCGAGAGAGCCAATCTTGGGGGTAGAGTACTCTTTTTTCACGGTTCGGTTTCCTTATGGTTTAGCCAGTTCGAGGCTCAGATACTAAATGCTTCTAGTGATGCCAGTCAAGTTTTTTTTGCGCCGTGTCGCATCCGGCGCTTGAGGCATCAAATCGACCCGTCGTTCACACAACGCCCAATGCCGCCCGTTTACCCAACTTCCCATGAATACTACCCTCAAAGGCAAGCAGCCACTTGTTCAGGAACATGGGGTGAAAATCAACCGCCGAGACGCCGCCGGAATTGAGATCGGGAAGCTTGCTCACGTCGAGAAGCTCGCTGATGAGCCGGCCGGGCTGCCAGGAGAAGTCCACACCTTCCTCACCCACTTTCGGTAGCCACCGACGCGCCGGGGCCTTGGGCCGGCGGATGACGGACTCAGGAAGTCGACCGCGCATGGCAGTGCGGGTCAGGTGCTTGTCGTAAAACCAGGGCAATGGGGGCAGCGACCATAGAAACTCGATCACGCGTTGGTCCACGAACGGATCGGCCGGATCCGGCAGCGCAAAGTCCAGGGGCCATCCAACCGAATGCATGCTTAACCGTCCCCTGCCCGTGATCATCCGGTGGGCGGTCGGTCGAAGGGGGTGTTCCGGAGAGGGCCAGTAGGACCAGTGTGCTTCCCAGCGGTCCCGCAGTCCCAACTCCCCCTCCAGATCGGGAGACAACCAGGCGGGGTATGGATAAGCCGGTCTTGTATAGGGATTTGCCTGACGACTCCCGCGCAAACGAGAATAGAGACCAGTGCCCAGGCGCGGGCGGAATCCGTACCGCGACTTCACCAGCCTGAGGGCACGCCAGGTATCTCTTAGCCCGGTCGCACGCAGTTGGCCGACGATGCTGAACCGTTCGGGACACAACGCATAGTCTGCACTGCTGGCGTTGATACTGAGCCGACCAAAACGCGACGCGACTCGTTGGTTGTTCTCGTAGACCGAAAAAAAACTGGCGCACGGGAATGGTGAGCAAGTCCACGACTCGAGGGGCCGGCCAGGTCGGGCTTCGATGCGATGATGCTGCACGCCCAGCATTTGACAAACATCTACCGCAAGAAGACCTTCAGGATCCTCGTCATGCTGGACCGCGGTCACCGCGGTAAAGCAATCGGGGCCGGCGCCCTCGCGCATCACTTCGGCAGCCAAAGCCACAACCGTGGTGGAGTCCATGCCCCCGCTCATCGGCGCGACCACCGAAGGCGCGTCGATCCGGTCGCGGATCGCCTCTTTCAGAACGCCCCGAAAGTGCTCGCCATAATCTGCCAGAGAGCGGTAATAGAGCGCCTTGTCCTGCAGGGGAAACTGCCAGTGTCTACCGATATCGATGGCACCGGAGTCGAGGCCCAAGACTAGGCGATGGCCCTCGGCTAATTCGCGAATCGATCGGAAGGGAGTCAGCGTTCGATCGACCCCAGACACCCACCCGGTCAACAGGAAATCAGCCAAGGCCAGGCGATCCAGGCCAAGATCGACGTTCGGGTGCGCCATGATCGGCAAGGGATCGTTGCTGATGACCATGCCGCCGGAAAAACTGCCGTGATACAGTCTTCGGAGCCCGAAAGGATCAACTGCGGCCATCAGCCGGCCTCGCCGACTGTCGACAAACACCAGGGAATAATCGCCGCTGATGCGGGACAGCGCGTCCTCTCCCCACAGCGCAAAGGCTTCCAGCAGAAGTCGTGAATTCGGGGAATCGGGGGCCACGCTCACTCCGTTGTCCCGGAGGGCTCGAACGAGGCTAGTGCGCTGGTCCAGGCGCGCGTCGCAGACGATGAGACTCTGTCCGTCGCCGGCCACCATCGGCTGTGCATCCGTGCGGCAGGTACGCATCGACTGCATCGAATGATGCGCCATAGCGACATTGCCGGCTACCTTAGCCCCGCTGGCATCAGGCCCCCGGTAGGCCACAATACGCGCCAGGTCGCGGGTCAGCTCGAGATCCACAGGCGAGCCATCGAAATGCACGACGACAACAAAGGCACTCACCGCCGGCTCTTTCCTTCGATCACGCTTGAGGAAATATCGTCCCAGAGTGGCGCATACTGGCTGACCTTGCCGGCTCTGTCGTTCAGCACCCATCCGTTACTTTCGACCCACGCGTGCAATTCGAACTCGCCGTTTTCACGACGCACCCCGGTTCGGATTTCGCTGCGGTAGCCCAGCCAGCGGTACAGCCACCAGAACAACAGCGAGCGCCGCAGACAGCCTCGCGGTTGGCGTGGCCACCAATCGTCCACTCGTCCAATGGCTCGTGCTGCAATGGGCATGCTTGACGTGTAGCCTGTTCGTGTGGGATTTGGCGACAGACGCGCCAGCAGGCGCACTGTCCGGCAGTAGCCTAGCATATTGAGCGAGAGCCGGATCAGCCGCAGGGCCAGCCAGGCCGTGCCCAGATAAAACGCCCACTTCAGCCTTCGCAAAACCGGCTGGCCCCGCTGTTCTCAGGTTGCGCCAGGAATCTCGAACAGCGTATATCCCGGGTCAATCGCTTCCGCCGTCACGCACAAGCAGGCCCAGCCCGATGCTCTCCTCCACCCACCGATCAATATCCTCCATCAGCGTATCGCGATCAACATCGTACTCCTCCAGCAGCACATCAACCGCCGCTTCACCTTGGCCATGTTCCAGCACGACTTCCCAGAATCTGGTGGCAACCGCGTCCATGGTGAAGTACTTTTCATTGTCGAGATTGAGGATGACCGTCTCTCCATCGATCGTGTGAGAGAGCACGTTGCCCGGCCGCAGCGCTATCCTTGCATTCATTGGAAAATTCCCCTAGTGAGATTGTGATAAAACAAGAGTCCCGCTTCCATGTCAGTAAAGCTCCCACAGATATTAAAGTTAGTCAAATGCAGAGAGGGTGCGCTACTGAACCTCGGTTTCCGGCAGCCCCAACGCCTCAAACCGATCGCTAAACAAGTGATCAGATAGTCCAAACACCAAAAACGGGGTTGCTACATTCAAGGCTGCCCAACCGTCCGGCTGGAGCTGCAGGGAATCGCCGAAGACCGTGGTAGGCTGATCAAGGTCGTCCGGATTAGGTTCCATCACATAAATGGACCACCCAGTCTCGCCGCCCACAACCTGCCAGTCGATCCAGTATTCACCAGGTTCCAGCCACAGCGGCGCTGATTGATCAGCGCTTGTGATATCCCAAATAACTTCGTAAATCGGCCTGCGAACATCGGTCAAGTCCGCAAGATGCAGAACCCGGTAGACGCCTGTGAATACAACATCCAAACTGTCGTATTCGCGCTCGAACAGCACTTCACTGTCTGTTTCTCCGGGCGAACCCGACCATATCCGCAAGTTCTTTGACGTCCATGCCGGTGACGCCTGGATAGGTTCATAGGCGAAAGTGGACACATGAACTATTCCGACGTTATCGGCAACCTCGAATCGATCAGCAACACGGAAGAACTCGTTGTCCTCCCACTGCCGGACGTTGGAACCGGCTGAATTCTCATCCTGAGACGCCATGCTAATATCCGCCCCATCTACACCCGCGCCAGGGTGGGTAATGAAGCCGCCGTTATCCCAGACCAGGGCTCCATTGGTCTGCCGAGATTCGGCAAACCGGGTGACCGGGGCCATTTGCAGAGCTCTCTCACCGAGTATAAATCGGTCTTCGAAATCCAATGCACCCGGGCTTTTAGCAAGCACAGCCGAAACCAGCCCGAACACCAGGCAACCCGATACCCAACAACCAGCAATCAGCTTCATGTAATACCCCATCAATCTTCGAAAACGGCCCCGGTCGGGACCTCCTTGTCTCGGTAGTACTTGCCCTGTCGGCTGAACGCCTTGAAATAGGCGCCCCTTATACACATCAATTCATCGTGTTTTCCTGCCTCGGCGATGCGGCCGGACTCCATGACGTAAATGTAATCCGCGAGGCGAATCGTTGACAATCTGTGGCTGATGATCAACGCCGAACGGCCACCAAGCCGCTCGCGGAAATTTTCGAACAATTCGAATTCAGCGTTCGGATCGATGGCGCTGGTCGGCTCATCCAGAATGGCCAGGCGGGACGGTCGCAAAAAGGCGCGCGCCAGCGCGATCTTCTGCCACTGCCCCACGCTCAGCTCCACACCACCGTCGAAGGAACGGTTGAGAAACGTATCATACTTCGCTGGCAAAAGATCAATGAACCCGGCAGCCCCCGCCAGCCTCGCCGCCTCGGCAATGGCCGGGCTGTCTCCCGGGCAGCCCAGATCACCGTAGCGGATATTGTCACGGACTGTCGTGGCGTAACGAGCGAAATCCTGGAACACCACGCTGAACAGCGAGCGGTATTCCTCAAGATCAAATTCCCGCGCGTCGCGGCCGTCCACCATGATACGTCCGGATGTTGGTTCATAGAGCCGGCACAGCAGCTTGATCAGCGAAGTCTTTCCGGATCCGTTTGATCCGACCAGGGCGACGACCTGGCCCGGCTCGATGCGCAGGTTGATATCGTGCAGTACCTGATCACGGCAGCCAGGATAGGTGAAGTTCACCCCCTCCATGAACACTTCCACGCCCCGCTGCGGCGGCAGCGGCTGCGGATGATCCGGGCTGGTGATCCGCGGCTGGACCTCGAGGAACTCGAACAGCTGGTTGATGTAGAGGTGATCCTCGAACAGCCGGGAAACCTGCCCGACCAGCTCCTGGCCCATGCTCTGGGCGCGCTGGAGGATGAGCAGGAACAAGACCAGGTCGCCGACCGTGTTGCGGCCTTCGGCGGTTTGGTAGGCCAGGTAGGCCAAGGCGCCGAAAAAAACCGTCGTGACAATCACGCCGACTACCGACTCAACCAGCGTCCGACGGCGGCTGATGCCGTACTGTTCGCCGCGGATCGTTTGACGAATATCGGAGTACAGGTCGCGGAAGACCGCGCCGAGCTGGTTCAGCCGCAGTTCCTTGGCGTGCAGGTCGGAAGTCAACAGCCAGTCGAAATAACCGGCCCGGCGCTCCAGCTGGGTCCGCCGCTTGCGCCATTCGTAAAGAATGCGGGTGAAGTGCAGCCGCACCAGCAGCGCCGGCACGATGGCAACCACCATCAACGGCAGCAGGGTCCAGCTGATGCTGGCCAGCAGCACGATCACGCCCAGCAGCATGATGACATTCTTAGCCATCATCAATAGGTTGGAGATGACCTGGGCCGGGCGCTGATTGCCGGACTGCCGGGCGCGCTGCAGGGTATCGAAATACAGCGGACTTTCGTAGAAGGCCAAGTCGGCGGCAATGGCCCGGTTGTGAATCAGGCGGTCGACATAGTCGGCCACGCGCATGCCCTGCGCTTCCCGGGCCAGCGCGCTGACCGCACGGGTGATCAGCAGCGCCAGGGTCGCTCCGGCGGTCAGAACCACGGCCATCATCACCGGTTCCAGCCCGCCGGACAGGCCCTCCGCGAGGTT
>PWVB01000167.1 GCA_003562365.1 Anaerolineae bacterium | reverse complement strand
GGCTTTGTCTAGATCGCGGAGAGCTTCCTGGGGGATGCATTTGCTGTAATTGTACAACCAAGGATACTCCGTCTTTTTCAGGGCATTTAACTGACGATGCTGTTCGACAGCATTGCTGCATTTTCCAGTTTCTTCACAGGCCTCAATGCGCCTAGCAAACCCCCAGTTCCAGGCCCATCTAGCAGTTCCAGCACATTGTAGAAGCAATGTGCGCTGAACATTATTCGGATCAATCTCGACTTTATAACCCTTCGAAGCAGACGTATTGGGGCCTCAGGCCTCCAGCAAGCTGTCCAATTTCACGCGGTGCAGGCGGCAGATCGCCACCGCCGCAGCGTCGGCGGCATCATCCGGGCGCGGCGTCTCTGCAAGGCCAAGCAACACCCGCACCATCTCCTGAACCTGCTGTTTACCAGCATTGCCATAGCCAGTCACCGCCTGCTTGATCTGCATCGGCGTGTACTCAGCGATGGGAAGGCCCGCATCAGCCAAAGCCAGAAGCGCCACGCCACGAGCGTGCCCCACCGACATCGCCGTCCGCGCATTACGGCTGAAGAAAAGCTCCTCTACCGCCGAGGCGTCCGGCGAATGAGCCGCAACGATTTCAACCAATTCAGCATAGATCTGCTGAAGCCGCGAAGCAAGAGAGTCCTTCGCGGGCGTCGTGATCACGCCCAACGTCACCAGCTGAAGATGCCCTTCCAACTCATCGACAATCGCATAGCCTGTCTTCGCGGTTCCAGGATCAATGCCCAGGATACGCATCAGTCCCCGGCAACGGCGGCATACGCGCCGACAGCCTCTTCGGTCATCTCGAGGTTGGAGAAGACGCGCTTGACATCCTCAAGATCCTCAAGCTCCTCAATCAGCCGCATAATGCGCACCGACTCCTGCTGCCCCAGCGCCATCTCATTTTGAGGCATCATCACCAACTCAGCCTCCTCGACAGAGACATCCATCTCCTTCAACTGCTGGCTGACTTGGTGAAGACTGGTAGCTTCTGTCAAGACCTCGTGATTGTCCTCACCGCCTCCCTCGATCACGTCGGTTGCGCCGGCCTCGACCGCTGCCATAAACAGCTCCTCGAAGTCAACGTCTCCCGGAACAGAGATCGAGCCGCGGCGTTGAAACTGCCAGGCCACAGCGCCCGGATCGGCCAAAGAGCCGCCGGAGCGCGTCAGAACGTGCCGCACGGCAGCCACCGAGCGGTTCCGATTGTCCGTGACGACATCGATCATCATCGCCACGCCGTTGGGACCGTATCCCTCATACATGACCTGGACAATCTCGCCGGCACTCTTGTCCTCACCGGTGCCGCGCTTGATGGCGCGCTCGATATTGTCGTTCGGCATGCTCATGGAACGCGCTTTGTCCAGCGCTAACCGCAGGCGAAGATTTGTCTCCGGATCTCCGCCACCCCCCTCCCGCACCGCGATGACAATCTCGCGGGCCAGCTTGGTGAACATAGCGCCCTTTTTGGCGTCGTTTGCTTCCTTCTTGCGACGAATCGTTGACCAATGGCTATGACCAGACATACAACCTCCTTAGCCCCTACCCCCAGATATGATAAGCAATCCGCTTTCTTCCGCGATCTTCGTCTAGCTCATGCGGAGCTACCGACAAAGACACGGCCTAAAAAGCCAACCGGGCGATTCGTACTGCTCACTCGCCCGGCTCTTGGGAACCTAACACCGTCCCCACCAACTCCTGTCGCCCGCGCACGAAGGCGCCGCCGTCCATCGGTCGCTTACCGGCCATTTGCAGCTGCGCCAGGATCAGATGCCCGGCACCCGTGACAACAGCTGGCTGTGCCTTCCATAGGAAGACCAGCCCAGGCTCGCCTTGGGGCGCCACAGCCGGATGGACAGGCTGCGCGGCCAGTACCTTGACTCGTGTGCCGTTCCAGAATGTGTAAGCACCGGGATCCGGCGCAAACGCGCGAATCTGCCGATGTACCGCTTCTGCTGAATGCGCCCAATCGATCTGCGCCTGCTCCTTGCGGATCCGACGGGTGACGGTCACGCCCTCCTCAGGCTGCGGTCGAGGCTTAAGCGAGCCACCAAGATAGGCCGGCAGGACCTCCAGCAACAGCTCGGCACCCAGATGGGCCAACCGCGTTTCCAGCTGCCCAGCCGTCTCCCCCCTACCGATGGGTGTTTCGCGCGCCGCAAGAATCGGCCCCGTATCGAGCCCCTCATCCATCTTCATTATGGTCACACCGGTCACCGCGTCGCCAGCGAGCAATGCCCCCTGAATCGGCGCAGCGCCCCGCCAACGCGGCAGCAACGAGGGGTGCACATTCAGCACCCCGAATGGCGCCGACTCCAAAACGGCGGGGGGCAGGATCTGCCCGAAAGCAGCCACCACTATCACGTCCGGCGCCCAGGCTCGAACACGCTCTATCGCCTCAGCATCGCGCAGGCGCCCAGGTTGAAAAACAGGGATCCCCTCGGCGACGGCTAACTCCTTCACCGGGGGCATCACCAGCCGCCGCCCACGACCTGCCGGTCGATCGGGCTGCGTGACCACGCCCACCACGGCGTAATGCTCGGCGAGCTGCTCCAGTGTGGGGAGTGCAAACTCCGGTGTACCCATAAACACGATCCGTGTATCCACGACCTTTATTTTAGCACAACGCGCCTCAGGATCAAGTTTTCGGCGCCCCCTCGGCGCCCTCTCCGAACCCTAGGGCCCAGTGACAGGCGTGACGCCCTTCTTGAGAATCACGTTACCGTATTTTGCGGTCTCCCCCGTCATCACAACGGCAAAGGCCTCCCGGGCCCGCTCATAAAAAGCGAAGCGCTCCACACGCGCGATAGGCGGCGTTTCCGGCCAATGCGCATCAATCGCCTGACGATAGGCCGTCTCAACGGCAGGATCCAACGTGTCGCCGGACACAGGCGCCATCATCACAACCGGGCTGTCCACATATGTGTCCAGGGCGAAGAGCGGCAGTATCGCGTCCAGAAGGTCAGCAACGCGAAGCCCGTCAGCCCGGATGACTCTCGCGTTACAGCTCTCACCGGGAAAGTGCGCGTCGGCCAGCACAATCTCATCCCCATGCCCCATCCGAGCCAACACAGCCAGCAACTCTGGGCCTATCAACGGAGAAACACCAATCAGCATCTAGATCCTCCTTTAGAGGGAACCTCTGCGATGACGTCTGCGGCCAGTTCGTGGCCCTAAAACCAAGTATAGATGCAAAGCCGAGGACCTCAAAGCCGAGCCGCGGCGACACCTCATCTGACGCTCTGTCACGCAGAAAGATGATATAATTGAAGACGTTGACCCAAGAATCCTAGTTCTGGCACTAGGTTCAGTCACCATCGAGACGCCGCGGCCTTTATCTGAGCCTTAAGCGAGGGAAACTATCCGTGTCATATAGCTTGAAGGGCTTCCTCCGCATCACCTATCTGGTCTTCTTCCGGACCAAGAACACGCTGGCCCGTTTAACGCCCAAGCGCATCTTCGTGCTCCTCATCTTCTACTCCGTCTATATCGTGCTGGAGCTGGTGACCTGGGCGGGGTTCTGGCTGGACGAGCTTCTCTTCCGCCGATATCGGCGTCAAGCGGTGCGCGAGCCGGTCTTCATCGTGGGCAATCCTCGGAGCGGCACCACCTTTCTCCACCGACTGATCGCTCAGGATGAGCGGAATTTCCTGAGCATCCGACTCTGGGAGATCCTGCTAGCGCCCTCCATCACTCAGCGAAAGATTGCGGGCGCAGTGTCGGCACTGGATCGCGCCCTCGGCGGCCTCCTACACCGCATTGTAGGATGGTTCGACCACCATATTGTCCGGGGCTCCAATATGATGCACAAGATGAGCCTGATGATACCCGAGGAAGACGAGTACTTCCTCATCCACCAGGGATCAACCATCATTGCCGGCCTATTCTTCGGATTCCCAAAGGCGACTTACCCCTACGTCTATTTTGACACCCGGCTTCGACCGCGGGAGAAGAGGAGGGTGATGGGCTTCTATCGACGGTGCCTCCAGCGGCATCTGTACGCGCATCACGAGGACCGCCGCATCCTATCCAAGAATCCCTTCTTCAGCCCCAAGGTTGATGCGCTCTATGAGTACTTCCCCGATGCGAAGATCATCTACCTGGCGCGCAATCCGCTGAAGGTCGTCCCCTCCTACGCCAGTCTGTCAGCCCACTGGTGGCGGATGCTGGCAGAGCCCGAACAGCGCTATCCGCATCCGGATTACATCCTTCAGTCGACGCAGCACTGGTACCGCTATCCTGTGGAACGCCTCGAGCTGGCGCCTGAGGCAAGTCGGGTTCTGGTCAACTTCCATGAGTTGGTCGCCGATCCGGAGAAGGTCGTCACGGAGATCTACACGCGGTTCGGCCTGGAGATCAGTCCGGAGTTCGCCGATATCCTGAAACAGGAGACCGAAAGGTCGCGCCGGCACAAGAGCAATCACGACTATTCGCTGGAGGACGTCGGCTTTACCCGAGAGGAGATCCTTACCACTTACGACGATGTGTTCGAGCGGTGGGGCTTCGATCGTGAACTGGCATAGCCCCAAAGCGAAATAACGACGGAACAAAACGCTCACGCCAAACGTCTAAAATCTAGAAGGAGGTGAACATGAGCGGATCACGACACCTGCGCAACCTGACCGTCGTCGCTTTGCTGGCTCTGTTCCTGGTGGGGTGTAAAGGGAGTTCGGCCACCCCCGACCCGCCCGCCCCGTTTCCAACCGCAACACCGCAAGCAACGGTGACTCCGATGCCCCCGCGACCGGTGCTTGCCTCTACGCCCCTCTCACCAGAGGTGCTCTCGCCAATCCTCGTAGCCCGCAGTCCCAAGCGGGGACAGACCCTGCCACCCAATGGAGACATCGTCTTGGCGTTCGATAAGCCTATGGACGCCCAGGCTGTAGCCGGCGCCCTACGGGTTGAGCGTGCCGGGACAACCGAAACGGTCCAGGGCACACTGAACTGGAGCGATGACCGAACGGTTCACTTCACACCGGCATCCGCCCTGCCCCGCGACACCGCCTTCGACGTAATCCTGACACAAGGCGCCCGCGCGACCACCGGTGAGCCGCTGGCACACCCCTACACCTTTCGCTTCTCCACCCCCGGCGATCTGCAGGTAGCTCAGGTGATCCCCGCGCCCGATAGCGCCGATGTAGAACCCGACACGCCCATCACCGTCATCTTCAACCGGCCCGTCGTCCCCTTAACGACCATTCGCGACATGGCCGGTCTGCCGGATCCCCTTGCCTTCGACCCGCCGCTCACCGGCGAAGGCGAGTGGCTCAATACCGCCATCTACATCTTCAGGCCCGATGCCCCTCTGGCCGGAGGCGCCACCCAGCGCATCACAGTGGCGAGCGGGCTCCAGGATGTCTCAGGTGCTGAGCTTCGCCAGGACTACACCTGGCGCTTCAGCACCCTCCCTCCGCAGATCGTGTGGGTCGCGCCGCGGCAAGACGCGACGCTCGTCGACATCGAGACTACCATCACCGTCGAGTTTAACCAACCGGTAGATCCGGGATCGGCCGAGCAGGCTTTCAGCCTGCGGACCGACGGCCTCGCCGGTCGCCAGGTCGAGGGCAGCGTTGAGGTGGAGGGAGCCAGACTCACCTTCACCCCCACACGACCGCTGAATTTCGATACACAGTATGCCGTCGCGCTAGAGGCTGGCCTCACCGCTGCCGCGGGAGGCACCGGCATGGCGGACGCCTTCAGGTGGCAGTTCAGGACGGTCCCGCTGCCCAGGATCGTGGAGACCCGTCCGCGGGACGGCGAGCGAAACGCACCAGCGCGCACCGACTTCCGGATCGTGTTCAACGCACCTATCGACCCCACAACGGTGTTACCAAACCTGACAATGACACCGCCGCTATCGCCTACAGAGATCTACACCTACTACGCCAGCTATAATCGCACCTTCGTACTCCACTTCGGAGCGCAACCGTCGACTGATTACCGCATCACCATCTCAGACGGAATCGCCGATCCTTATGGCAACACCATCCCCCAAGGCCGCACCGTCCGCTTCAGAACGTCGGCCCTGCCGCCCACCTATCAGCTTTTGACACCAGAGTTTGTCGCAACCTATGACGCAGGCCTACCTACGCAGTTGGCCGTGGCCCACGTCAATCTTCAACAGATCGACCTGCGGCTCTTCCAGCTTCCCTCCAGCGCCTTGACCGATATGCGGTGGGAGTGGCAGGATCGTGACAAGACGCCGGGCCGGGATGCACTACTCCGCCAGTGGCAGCTGCCCCTTGTATCACCGCTCAACGAGCAACAACACACCGTCATCGATCTCGCCGAGCCCGCCGGTGCCCCGCTGCCGCCGGGGGTGTACCTGCTCGACATCGACGCCCCGGAGATGGCGCGCGACCGTTACCAGCGCACCCAGCGCCACATCCTGGTGGTCTCGCAGTTCAACCTGACGCTCAAGACCGGCCTTCAGGATCTTCTCGTGTGGGCCACCGACCTGTCCACGGGAGACCCGCTTTCGGACCTGGCCCTGACGGTCACCGACGTCCGCCGAGGCGTGCGCGAGGCGCTCAGAACCGACGCCGAGGGCGTGGCAACACTGAGCCTCTCCCGTGATCACGGTCCTATCGTGGTCCACAGCGACGAGCCTTTTGCCGCGGTCTCCAGCGACTGGGGGCGGGGAATTCGCCCCTGGGATTTCGGCGTCAGTGAGGGCGTGTCGGCTCAGGTGGCACGGGGATATCTCTACACGGATCGCGCCATCTACAGACCCGGACAGCAGGTGCACTTCAAAGGCGTGATCCGCGACGAGACCGATGCCCACTACAGCCTTCCCCGCGGCACCTTCGTGGACGTGGTCATCCGCAGCGTAATGGGGGAGACGCTCTACGAGGAACGCCTCTCGCTGAGCCAGCTTGGCACATTCCAGGGATCACTGAGTCTCCCGGAAGACGCCAGCTTGGGCGATTACGTCATCAGCACGGCCATCGGAAGCCGCCAGAGCCAGGCCTATTTCACCGTCGCGGCCTACCGCCCGCCGGAGTTTGAGGTCACCGTCAGCGTTGACAGCCCCGAGATCCAGCGGGGCGAGGATCTGGGAGCTTCAATCCTCCTCAGCTACTTCTTCGGCGGCCCTCTTAAGGACACGCCGGTCACCTGGCAGCTGCTTGCCGAACCGCATACCTTCGCGCCACCCTGGGGCGGCACCTACACGTTTAGTGATAGTGACAATCCGTATCGCTGCTGGCACTGCTGGTGGGAAGAACCGCCGGCGCGGGCGGCACTGCTGGAGGGCCAAGGCACAACCGACAGCCAGGGGCGTCTGTCCATCACGGTTGACGGCCAACAGCTGGCGGAGGCATTGGAGACAGGGGCACAACGGGTTATCCTTGAAGCATTGGCCACCGGACCGGATAATCAGGAGATCGCCGGGCGAACCAGCCTGATCGTGCATCCTGGACCTTACTACATCGGCCTGCGGCCCAGCACCTACGTTGGCCGAGCCGGCGGCGACAGCGAGATCGAACTTGTCGCTGTGGATTGGCAGGGAGAGCGGCTGGCCAATCGGGATATCAAGCTCACCTTCTATCATCGCGAGTGGGTCAACACCTTTGTCGAACGTGAGGGAGGCGGGGGACGTTGGTCTTGGGAGACCCGGGAGACTCTAATCGATACAGCCCTGGTCACCACGGACCACCTGGGCGAGGCCGCGGCGCGCTTCGTCCCGCCCACGGGCGGCGCCTATCGTGTCACAGCCGAACCGGCGCGCCCCACCCCGCGCACCTCCGAGATCCGCACCTCGACCTTTGTCTGGGCATCCGGTCCTGATCGTGTCTCCTGGCGCCGCGAGAACCACGACCGCATTACCTTGGTCAGCGACAAATCGACCTACCGGGTGGGCGACACCGCCGAGATCCTGATTCCGTCACCATTCGAGCCCCCACATATGGCTTTGATCACCGTGGAACGGGAGGGGATCCGGCGGTACCAGGTGCTGCGCCTCCAGAGCAACAGCACGATCTACCGCCTGCCCATCATCGAGCAGGATATTCCCAACATTTACGTCTCGGTCGTTTTGATAAAGCCCGGAGGCTCCGGCATCGCGGAGTTCAAGATGGGCATCCTGCCGCTGGACGTTGAGGTTGCGCCTAAGGCCCTTACCGTCCAAGTGGACGCTGTCCCCTCCCGCGCGGCGCCTGGAGACACCGTGACCTATACATTGACGGCACACGACGCTGAGGGACGTCCTGCAGCCGGCGCCGAGCTGTCTCTGGATCTGGTTGACAAGGCCATTCTAAGCCTGATGCCGCGCACCCAGGAGATCTTGACGGCATTCTATGCACGGCGGGCACTCCAGGTCAGCACCGCCGGCGGTCTCAGCATCTCAGCCAACCGCTATATGGAGGAGCTATCGGAGGCGCTCGACCTCGCCGACAAGATGACCGAGCAGGCCCTGGTCTCGCGGGAACTGGAGATGGACGAGATGGTGGCAGAAGCACCGGCGATGGCAATGGAGGATGCCGTCGGCCAGGGAGCCGGAGCGCCACGGCTTGAGGGCCTCCAGATCCGAGAGACCTTTGCCGACACGGCTTTCTGGAACCCCCAGCTGGTGACTGACGATCAGGGGATAGCGACTGTGACCCTGTCGCTGCCCGACAACCTCACTACCTGGGTTGCGCGGGCCGTGGGCCTGACCGCGGAGACGATCGTCGGTGAGGGCACGGCAGAGATCGTCGCCACCAAGCCGCTGCTCATCCGTCCCGTGGCGCCCAGATTCTTCGTGGTCGACGATCACGTCCAAGTCGCAGCGAATGTCAGCAACAACACCGCCGACGATCTGCAGGCCGAGGTTGGTATCACCGTTGTGGGACTCGACGTCAGCCCGGAGACGCCCCCTGTGCAGCGGGTGACCGTTCCCGCGCAGGGGGAAAGCAGGGTCACATGGTGGGTGACGGCAACCGATGTGGCCCAGGCAGAGCTCATCTTCAGCGCCTCCGC
>PWVB01000123.1 GCA_003562365.1 Anaerolineae bacterium | reverse complement strand
CTTGAGAACCCGAACGATCTCGTCTTCTGACGTGCGTCGCCCATGGAAAAGGGTCCCCTTGGTTTCAACGAAAGTCTTGTTGCACGTCTTGCATCTGTAGCGCTGGCGACCGGTGTTGGTCTTACCGAATTTGATGATATTCGTCTGCGACCTGCTTTGCAGTTTTCCATAGTCATGACACTCTAAATTTGGACAGAAATCACCTGGACGAGCTAATTCTGACATCTCAGCACCTCTCTTGGAATGTTTTCTAGGTCAAATTACACCTGTCCTTTACCAACAGCCAAAAGGGGGGCTATCTGCGCATCGCCCCAATCAGCTCGCCAAACGGGGCGGCGACAGTAGGCCCGCTCCCAATGTCCCTGCCGCCAACCAGGCCACCATCGTCACCACCAGCGTGATCCACATCGCGGTTCTATACGCGGCGATGAGCCCCACGCTCCAAGCCACAAGCGGCGCCAAAAAGAGCAGCGCGCTCACCAGGGCTACGCCTAGCGCCGCGGCCAGATCCGGCAGCCCTCCCGGCGTCCCGCGCCGGTAGATGCGTACGCCACCGAAGACCGCCAGCACCAGCGCGCCCAGAGTAAAGGCGCCCACCAATCCCAAAACGATCACCGCGCCGTACCCCGAGACGAGCGCGGGACGCAGGATCCCAAGAGCCAGCAGCAGGCCCACGGCCCACACCACCGCTATGCTACGCCCGGCCGTCCGCAGTAGTCGCCAGCTCGCCAGGCCCAGCGTCACGCAGAGGACCGACAGAGCCAGCCCCAGCTCGCCGCGCAGCAGCGTCGCTACCTGGCCTACTGACGTGAGCGGCTCGGGGCGATAATCACCCACCGCTATCCACTGCCACGTGCCAGTAGTCGCTCTTGCAGCGGTGCGCACAAGCACCCCCTCGTGGCCCATTGCCACCACCAGGTTTCCGCTAGCGGGATCAAAGACGGCGTCATGAGGCCCGGGCCCGCCCACGACGGTCATCCGGGTAATCTGATAGTAGGCCATCCGCGCGTCCTCGCCGCGCAAGTCCAGCTCCGTCTCGTAAGTCGTGCCGCCGTCAATCGAGCGAGCCACCCCCTCGCCAGAAGTGAACCGATAGACAAAGCGATCAGCCTCAGGGAGCGCCAGCGTCCACGCAGGCTCCCGAACCGGGCACCGCGCTGGGCCATCGACATCCGGAATCTCGGCCTCTCGCGACCAGGTGAGACCCCCATCAGCGCTCACATAGTTGGGCGTTACTGCGTAGGCATGTCGCGGGCCGGCCAGGATCCGCCCGCCGTCCAGCGTCACGCAGACCAGTCCCTCATCGGGCGGGCCAGCGTTAGCGAGGGTTGCCAGCGCAGCCAGGCCCAGTACCCACCATCCCAGCCGTATGCGTACCCGCCATCGCGGGCCCTGCGTCGAAGCAGCGCGCTGCCAGGCCGACCAAGCGAGAGCCAGCGCCGGCAGCGTCAGGAGGTCTGTCGGATCGCGGACCAGCAGAGGCCGCCATCCAAAGATCGCACGGAATCCTCGGGCAAAGACCACCGCCGCCGCCGGCGATGCGTTCACCAACGCGAAGACCCCGCCTACTAGCGCGATCGCTACGCCGATCACCCACGTGTCCGGTGCAAGCGTGCGGCGCTGCACCAACCACCGCCAGCCGGGAGCGAGCATCACAAGCACCACCGCTACGATCAGCGGCGCGAAGGCTAGCCAGGCCACATCACCCAATTTACCCGCCACCCAACTCAGCCAACGCCAACCGTCCGGCACCGACCAGCGCAGCCAGTGGTCATTGACCAACAAGACGAGCACCCAGACCAACGTACGGGGATCGGCCAGTGCTCGGAGCGCCCGGCGCAGCATCCTCGCTTCCACCGGCTTAGCCTGCTGCTTCATGGTTGACCCCTTACTCTCCTCGTTTCCCTGCAATCGGCCCATTTGAACCTTGGGCGCCGACACCGACATTGAACACCATCCTAGTTCGACCGCCGGATTTGGCAAATACTCCTAATGCAACTACCGCCCCACGCCGTGGGGCGGTAGTGTGGACTATGTGAAGTCGCGCGGTCAAACCAACTGCACGTGCTCCGCGCGCGGGCCCTTGGGCGTCTGCTCGATCTCGAACTCCACGCGATCGCCTTCGCGCAGCGTGCGGAAGCCGCCGATCACGCCGCTGTCGATGGCCGAGAAGTGGACAAAGACATCATCGCCGCCCTCGCGGGCGATAAACCCATACCCCTTGGCGGGGCTAAACCACTTGACGGTGCCCACGATCTTGCCGTTGTCGTCCCGCGCTGGCGTGGGAGTCTCCGATGTCTCAGCAGCCTCTGCCGATGTCTCAGCAGCCTCCGCCGATGTCTCAGCAGCTTCCGCCGGTGTCTCAGCGGACTCTGCCGATGTCTCAGCAGCCTCCGCAGCCGGTTCGGCCTGTGGCGCTTTTTGGTCATCTCCAAGTTCGGTCAGATGGATCTGCTCGTCACTCATATAGGCTCTCCTTAACCACTAGCTTACGTCAGGGACGGACCTGTGGACGGGATCCGCCACCGGCATCCCACATACTAAGGGCGCCGCAAGGCGTTCGCCCACAAAACAGCTTACCGTCCCGCATCCCACTATACCAGAACCACCGACATCCTCAAGACGAAGTCGCACGAGGCAGGCCGTCTTTGCCGTTTGCCCGGTGTCCCTCTCCGAAGCGCTGCAACTTGAGGGCAACCGCCAACCAGGTCTCCAGGGGCTCGGTGCTCGGAGTCCTGCCCAAGCTGCAATGCACCCGACGTTTCTCCCGGCAACCGATTCGTGGTATGCTTGCGTCTATGGGGCAACCCATCTGACATTCAGGCGCGGACTCACCGCACCTTCTACCGAAGCCGCGCGGCTTGCCGGCCGCCTGAAGCCTCGGCGTCAAAAGGGCTTGCCAGCGACCCGCCCCCAAACACCTGGCCCACCAGCAGCGTTGATCTGTAACGTTTTGCAGGGTTATCCGTTATATAGAATAGGACGATGTCGAAAGAACGCTCAGACTTTTCGGAAAAGCATCTTCTGCGCCTGGCAGCGCAGGGCGATAAGGAGGCTTACGGGGTATTGTACGAGCGATATCTCGATGAGATCTACCGCTACGTCACCTACCGAGTGGGCGATCCACAGGAAGCGGAGGACATCACGGCCAACGTCTTCGTTAGGACCTGGGAACGGCTGCCGAAGATGGCCCGGAGGCATAGGAACAGCAGCAGCTTTCGCGGTTGGCTCTATCGCGTCGCCAAGAACCTCGTCGTTGACTTCTACCGCAGACGAGAACCGATGCCGTTGCCCGACGGTCTCCACAAGGAGGACGGCCTAGTTGAGGGGATCGCGGCACAGCACACCAAGGCCAATCAACTGGTCGAAGCAATCAGCCTGCTGCAATCCGATTATCAACAGATTATCATCTTGCGCTTTATCAACCAACTCAGTCACAAAGAATGTGCCAACATTATGAAGCGAAGTGTCGGCGCCACCCGGGTACTGCAACATCGAGCCTTAGAGAGACTACGCGAGATTATCCAAAATGAGTCGACAGAAGCACGCTAGATCCATTGACGAAGCCTTGGCGGAGTGCTTGGATGCGCTGGAGCACGGTGAGTCAGCGCTCCAGGATAGGCTGGCTCAGTATCCCGAATACAGGCAGCAGCTACTGGAGTTGCTCTCCCTAAGGCAGCCGCTGGCGTCCCTGGGCCAGCTGTCTCCGCGGCGGGCCTTTGCCGAGAGCGCCAAGCAGGAGCTGATGGCGAAGCTGCCGGATCGAAGCGCAGCATCGCGACCGCCGCTTTCTCGTCTGTGGCAGTTCCGCCTGCCGGTCTTCCGCCTGCGGGCCGGCACCCTCATCAGTGCGCTGGCCATCCTTACCGTGATTTTTCTCGTGACTCACGGAGTCCACCGCGCCGCCTCAGCGGCCGGCCCGGGTGATCTGCTTTACGGTCTAAACCTGAAACTCGAGCACGTCCAGAAGCTCCTGACCCGCGATGCCAAGGCGGCCACGAGGCTCCGCTTAGACCTCGCCAACAAGCGACTGGCAGAGGTCCAAGATGAACTGGAGGACGGCGACATCGGCAATGCCCTCATCGCGCTGCAGGGCTACAAGGACGAGATGGCAGCGGTCATCGAGATCATCTACAACACGAGCGGTCCAGAGCGCTATGCGCTGCTGGACTACCTAGCCCGCACTCGATTGGAGCATTTGGACATCCTGAGGTTGGTGCTCGCCAAGGTCCCGGCAAGCGCCCAGTCAGCAGTGCAGCACGCCATCGAGGCCAGCGGATCCGGGGATGACCTACCCATCAGCCGGCCAGAGGCCGTTCCCAGCGACCGACCGGACGACGGCGAGCCATGGGAAGAGGCCGCGCTGCCCGAGCCCCCCCTCGGCACGCCGGAGGGTTCGCCCGTGACGGGGACGCCCAGGAGCGACAGCCCTGAAGCCCCCATCGAACTGCCCGCCGGCCCACCGGTGGGGCTGCCCATCCTGCCGGGACCTCCTACAGATCGTCCCGCAGCCGGGGCCGACGCCCCCAAGAAGACGGTGCCCACCATCGAAAGCGGCCCTCGTGTCGCGACTCCAATCCCACCGCGGGTCCCAACCCCGCCAATCGAGTCGGGACCGCCTGCCGAACGATCGGCCCCGCCGACAGGAGGGCGGCCGCCGGAAGCAAGGCCGCCGGCGAACCCGCCCGGCCCGGCCGAGAACCCTGCGCCGCCTGCCGATTTGGGAGGTCCACCGGAGCAACCCGGGCCGCCCCCGGATGCCCGGCCCAGCGAGCCGGGGCCGCCGGCGAACTTGCCCGGCCCGCCTGATCGGCCATCCCCACCAGGAGGTCGCCCTTGACCATGCGCCGTCTACCTGCCCTGTTGCTCTCGGTGTGGCTGCTGATTTTGGGCCTGACGCCTACGGTCGGTGCCGTCCCCGTTCCCACCGCTGATTTTGCGGTCTATTTGCCTTTGGTAGCCAACCCGAGCCCTCGGGGTCCCAACGTCGTCGTCAACGGCGATTTCGAAGCGGGCCGCACCGGATGGACCGAGGTTGAGGACAGTATCTGGTTCGATTTTCCCTTGATCGTGCATCGAAATGAGCTTCCGCGCGGCACCACGGTGACCCCCTACGACGGCGCCTGGTTGGCCTGGCTGGGCGGCGATTCACACCTGCGCGCTTATATAGAGCAGGAGATCACCCTGCCCTCAGCAAGCCCCGAGCTCGTCTACTGGCACTGGATTGAGTCTATCTGGGCCTGCGATGCCGCCTATGGCGGCGCCTACCTGGATGACACGCCGGTGGATCAATATGGATTGTGTGCCGCGGCCGACACCGGCGGATGGGCCAAGCGCACCGTCGACCTGTCTGCCTATGCCGGACAGACAGTCCGGCTCCGTTTCCTAAGCCAGACGGCGGAGGACTTCTCCAATCTGTACATCGACGCCGTCTCGGTCCACAGTGCGCCCTAGACGCTATGGATGACCAACGTCCTACAGCATCGCACGATGGACATCGCTGCGCCGGCTTTGGGGTTGGAAACAGTGCCGAGGAAGGTCGGCAGCACGGATGAGACGGCTGCTGGGATGCCCACCGATGGTAATGAGCCTATGGCTGCTCCTCCTCCTCTCTGCCTGTGCAGGGCTGGCGAACGGCGATACCACCCAGCCACTCTTCAGGTCGCCGGAGGCAGCTGAAACCGACCCGGGCGATCTGGTGGACCAGCCTCCGCCACCGTCGGCATCACCGGATGCGGCCTCGCCCGCACCCAGCTTGCAGGCGACGGAGCCGCCGACTGCGCCGGTACCATCGCCTAGCCCCACATCCACCGCCACCGCCATCGTTCCGCCCACAGAACCGTCGCAGCCGTCCTCGACGGCAACGCCCGCGCCCAGCCCCACCCTGGAGCCCTCGCCCACCGCGCCCCCAACCCCGACGCCGTGGCCTTCGCCGACGGTCACCTCGACGCCACTTGCGACGGCGCCGCCTGCGACACCATCGCCGACAACGGCCCCGCCGCCCCAGTCCGCGGTGGTCAGCGGACGCGTCGTGCTGCAAGGTACGCCGCCAGGTCCGGCGGTGACCCTGTTGCTGGAGGATCCGACGTATCAGGTGCTGCGGGAGGTGGAGGTCACGACAGGCGACTACCGCTTTGAGGCGCTGCCCGCCTCCGCCGACGGCTATCGGGTGGTCTTCAGACAGCATAGGAACCCACAGTTCGACTTCGACGACGTGGTAGCGTGGGCCTGGATCGGGCCGACGCCGGTCCAGGCCGGCGACGTTATCCGCCTTCCGGATCTGGAGATCGGGCTGCTCGGGCTGCAGCAGATCAATCCACCGCCCGACGTCTTTCTGACGTCGGGTGCGATCACCCCGCAGGAGCCCATAGAGTTCAAGTGGACGCCCTATCCCTCGGCGTCCCGTTACTGGGTTGAGCTGCTGCAGGGCAGCGCGCTGACGCTGGTCTGGCGATCAGACTTCATTGCGGATCCTGCCTTCGCCTTTGAGGGCCGCTTGGCAGACGGCCAAGCGGTGCAACCAGGCAGCTACTGGTGGCGCGCAGGCGCCCAGATAGAGGACCGGGCGGTGACGCTCTCTGGCCCGCTGGCCGGTTTCACGCTGCGCCCATAGGGAGAACGACTAGACGACATCGCGCTATGACGTTGCGCCGCAGGAAAGGAGGTGGTGAGCAGCGCTTGATCCGGCATAGCCTAAGGTCCATTCCGTTCAAAGTATAACCGGTGCAAGGAGGTTGTAACGATGAGAAGAAAGACAATCATATCGCTGGGGTTGGTGCTGGTGCTATTGTCGCTGAGCTTCGCTACGGTGGCCGCGGACAAACAAGCTACGGTCTACGTCGGTCACGGCATACCCGGGCTGGCCCTGGGATTCGATGACGATGCCCTTCCGGTCGATGTGGCGGTCGACGGAGATTGTATCCCGGACGTCGAGTTCGGCAAGTTCGCTGGGCCGGTGCTGCTACCGGGCGGTACCTACACGGTCATTGTCAGTCTGGCCGATGCGACGGTTTCCTGTGATGGAACACCCGTGATCGAAGCTGCGGTGGAGTTTGAGGTGGACGGTAACTACACCGTGTTCGCCCACCTGACCGCGGATGGCGAGCCTGGCGAAGGTGACCTGGACGAGCGAGGCATCACGGCAACGCGCTTCGTCAACGACGTCGACCCCGCCGTGGCAGGACACACGCGTTTGACGGTGCGCCACACCGCCGCCGCCCCTGCCGTGGACATCGAACTCTACCGGGGTTGGAGCCGCGGACGGGTCGTCGGTTTGATCGAAGGGCTCAAAAATCCTGAGGAGGCCGGGCCGCTGGACATCCGCCCGGGTGGCTACGAGGCGGTGATCTGGCCCGCTGCTGATGACGCGAATTCACCTGCTGGCGAGGACGAGGTCCTTTTGGGACTGGAGGTAGCGTTAAAGCCACACACCTCCCACATCGTATACGCCGTGGGCATCACTGATGCCCTCACCGTAGTAACCCAGGTGATCGATCTGGGCATGGTGCCGCCGCCGCGGCCAATGCCACCCGGCCCGCCGTCTGGACCGCCCAGCCCTTAGGACTACTGACTCGGACGGAAAGTTAACCGGGACAGGGGCGGTTTGATCGTACCGATCAAACCGCCCCTGTATTCTGCACGGTGGATACCAGCGCAGCGCCCGTCCTAGTCCGCCACCCCGGCGAAGGGGTCTGGCGCTCCGGCATCGACCCCCAGCGTGTTGGCCATCTGCTGGGTGCTGCGGTCTATGCGGAACTCCACCCAGATCGGGAAGTGATCCGACACTCGATACGACATCTGAAGGGGCGTCAGCTCCGGGAAGACCGCGCCGACGAAGTCCACCACGCCGGCCCGGCCGGTCGTCAGCAAGTCCACCTCTCCCATAAACCAGGCGATCTGATCATAGTGTTTGGGCTCGGTGCCGTAGGTAGTCTTCAGCTGACGCAGCGCCTCAGGGACCATCAACCCCGTCGAGACGAACGCTTGGAAAAGCGGATTATCGCCGCGGCGGTCGATGTTGAAGTCGCCCAGGACGATGAGGTTGTTCTCCTCTGAAGCGTCGGTCGAGCGGTCGCGGATCTCGCTGGCGATGTAGGAGGCCAGCGCCTGCAATTCGGGCAGCCGGTCCTCTGGCACCGCTCCGTACTTGATATGAGCGGTGAGCAGCGTGAACCGCTCGCGCTGCGTTCGAAAGCCCACGATGTAGGGCGTGCGGTCGAACTGCGTCACCGGATCGCCCTCCGGCGTCGGCGGCAGCACAATCTCGCCCGCCAGCCCCGAAGGCACCACTCGCCGGCTGTCGTAGACAAAGGCCAGCCGCTCGACGTTGCCCCCCGAGCCTGCTGAGACATCGCTGACCATCACGCCCCAATCGGGCCCCAGGAAATCGCCCACCAGCATGCGCAGCGCCGCAGTGTCGCGCTTCACCTCTTGGACCGCCAGCACATCGAAGCGCCGCGCCACCTCGGCGATGGCGGCCATTGCCCGAAGGTTGCGCTTGGGGCTACCGGGGTTCTCCTCCCAGTCCCGATAGACCCGCCCGAAGTGGCGGATGTTCCAGCTTCCGATCAGCAGATTGCGATCGGAGGTCTTGGCGGGCAGCGCTGCCGCGTCGAGACGGCGACGCAGCCGTACGATGTCCTCAACAGTCGCGACTGGATAGGCGCTGTGGTCGATCATAGCCCCCTCCCGCTTAGATGAATAGCCCGGCGGGACGCCGGACGTGGGTCAGCGCTTTACAACCATCATAGCCACGGTGGTCCGGGTGTCAAACGCGAAGGGATCGTTGGACACCGGCGCCGGTAATGGTACAATCCAGCTGACGATGCTTGACCCATAATCATTGGTGCAGGAAACTCGGGAGTTTCAACGGGGAGATGAATGCGCCCTTCCTTTGTATACGTGACAAACTGAACATACGTACTATCATTTTTACATGAAACTGATCGCGCAGGTGAAGCTGGACACGAAGCCTGAACAGGCAGACGCCCTCAAACGCACAATGAAGCAG
>PWVB01000188.1 GCA_003562365.1 Anaerolineae bacterium | reverse complement strand
TAGATTAAGTTGCAATTGCTTGGGCACATCGACCACCTCCTAGAGTCCATGATACCAAAGCATCTATTACCTGATTATTTTCTTAAACTTCATAAGACAGGGTCGACAAGCTTTGCCAATCCATCGAGAAAGGATGATTCGATGGCAGATCTAGGCCAGTTGATGGGCACTCTGCTGGCGAGCGTCGCCCACGCTCGCCGCATCGCCGACGAAGAGACTACCGCAATCGCCGAGTACTATCGGAGCAACCCCTTGCTGTCAGGGATGAGCATACCGCGCATTCGCATACCCGAATTGTCCCTAAACCTGCCCGTTCTCATCACAGGCTATGCTGAGGGCGAAGCGCCTAAGCTGCGTGACACCGTCGCCATCGTCAGCGCCATTGAGGGTGCATTGGAGCAACGGCTGACTATACTCCAACCTCAACAACGCAACAAACTTATCGAGGCTTTTCGTAAGAACCTACAAGCGGAGCTGAGAGCACTTCGTAGGCCCAGCGATGCCCAGCAGTCAGAGAACCGCGAACATGTGGCGCGCGCGGTTGACCGCGCGTTTCTACAAGCAGCCGAGACTGTTACCACTGAGACTCGGCTATCCCGACCGGAGCTGACCGCGATCGCCCGCGATCTTCAGCAGACCGCCAGGGAGGTTGCATATGAGGAGCTGGGAGTTCCACCCCGCATCGACGCTTCCATCATCACAGCTGACATAAAGGACCAAGCCTCGTCTGGTACTGTCATGCGACTGCGTCTGGTGGTGCGCGAAGAGGGCCTCGAATGGGATACTATTGAGCAATCGGACGGCACAACTCGAAGCGCACTATCGCCTGAATAGATGAGGTGGCTATGCTGGCACTCACCCGTCAAAAGCTGCTTGGGCACCTTGCCGAACTGCCGATCTTGATCAACCTTTACCAACGTCGCGACCCCCAGTTTTACGAGAAGTCGATCGTCTGGCTAGCAAGCTTAGAGACATCGCTCCTGCAAATGCGCCATCCTCTGGCGGGCATGGCCGCTACCGAACGGGGCAAGGCGCTCGCCATCCGTGACGGCTATCGCGACCCGGATACGGTGGTTGACGCGACTTCGCGGCGCAAGATCAGCTATGCTACGACCGTCGCCATTTTGAGCCGGGTCGAGGTCGCTCTGCTTGCGGAGATAGCGGACATCGATGCACGCTTCAAACAGTGGCGCGAGAAGATGGCTCAGTTCATCGCCGTAGCCACCAACGACCATCCCATACCGCTTCCGCCCGGCGAACCCCGTCAGGCTTGGCTCGAGCAGATCTGGAACAGCTTTCACGTTACGCCTGAGACCCGCAGTATGTACCAGTATCTAAGCACCGTTATGGCCCGATCCGACCGATTCTACCTGCTGGAGGACCTCATCGAGAATCTGCTGGATACCTGACCTACGTATCCAGTCGGTCCAGAAAAGCCTCGGCCTCGTCGACAATCCTAAGGCGCCGTTCGGCATCCATCCGTTGCAATGTACCGTACATCAGTGCCATACGTGGATTGGACGCCAGGCGTTGCTTGTTGACAATCAGAAAGCGCCAATAGAGTATATTAAATGGACACGCGCCGTGTCCCAGCTTGATCTGCGGGCTGTAGCGGCAGGATTGGCAGTAGTCGGACATCCGATCAATATAGGCGCCTGATGCCGCATATGGCTTGGAACTTAGGAGGCCGCCATCAGCGTACAGCGCCATGCCGTGGGTATTCGGCAGTTCGACCCACTCAAATGCATCAGCATAGACACTGAGATACCAAGCCTCCACCTCAGCAGGGGAAATGCCGGCCAGTAGGGCGAAGTTGCCGGTCACCATCAGCCGCTGAATGTGGTGCGCGTAGGCGTTGCGACGGGTCGCTACGATCGTCTCGTGCAGGCAGGCCAGATCCGTCTCCGCTGTCCAGTAAAAGCTTGGCAGCGGGCGATCCGCGGCGAGGTAGTTCGTCTCCGTATAATCCGGCATCTTCAGCCAGTAGATGCCCCGCAGATACTCGCGCCAGCCCAGTATCTGGCGGATGAATCCCTCAACGGCGGAAAGCGGCGCAGCCTCCTGGGCATAGGCCTTCAGCGCCGCCTCACAGACCTCCTGAGGACTGAGCAGACCGAGATTGAGGTACGGTGACAGGAGTGAGTGAAAGAGCACGGCCTCTCCAGCCTTCATCGCGTCCTGGTAAGCTCCAAACATGGGAAGACGCTGGGTAATGAAGTCTTGCAGCGCTACGAGCGCCTCGGTCCGCGTCACACCCCACCCAAATGACTCCAAATCGCCAAAGTGATCAGAATACCGCTCGCCAACAATCCGCAGCAGAGCACCGGTAATCGCGTCAGGCGTAAAGCGCCGGGCAAATGGTATATCGATATCTGGCTGTAGCGCCTCGCGATTCTGCGCATCGTAGTTCCACTGTCCACCAGCCGGTTCACCGCCGTCCATCAGCCATCCAGTCTTACGCCGCATATGCCGGTAGAAGTACTCCAGTTGGAGCGTCTTGCGATCAGCCGCCCACGCCGCAAACTCAGCGCGCGAGCAGAAAAACCTATCGTCGTCGCGGATCTCAATTGGTAGCCCAAAGCGATCACGCCAGGTCTCCACCATCGCCTGAACCCGCCATTCGCCAGGCTCAGTAACTACGATCCGATCCACTTCGTAGCGCCCCAAGGCTCGCTCGACCTCTCCTGTGAATGAGCCGGTATTGCCTGGGTCATCGAGCCGCACGTAATCCACTTGGATCCCGGCTTCGCGCAACTTCTCAGCGAAATGGCGCATTGCCGAGAGCACCAAAACGATCTTCTGTTTATGATGGCGGACGTAGGTGGCCTCAGCATGCACCTCTACCAAGAGCACGACATCATGCTCGCGGTCAACATCCTCCAGCGCACTGATCCGGCTCGTAAGCTGGTCCCCGAGTATAAGCCGGAGTATCTTCATCTCGCAGTCACTTACGGGCTCCCAAGTATGATAATATCGATCTGCAACCGCTCCTGCCACTGGATCCAGTATAGGGGCTCGTCGCGGACAGGTCAATCCGACCATCTGTGTTATACTGCCCCGCACAACAGGATGCGCAAACCGAGCCGGAGGCAGGAAACACAAATGAGCGACAATGAGACGATTATCTACTCAATGATTCGCGTAAGCCGCTATTACGACCAGAAGCCGGTGCTCCGCGATATCTCACTATCCTACTTCTACGGCGCCAAAATCGGCGTCCTCGGCCTCAACGGCTCGGGAAAGTCAACCTTGCTGCGGATCATCGCTGGCGTTGACAAGGAGTATAATGGCGAGACAGTGTTGGCGCCCGGCTATACCGTCGGATTTCTGGAGCAGGAGCCGCAGCTCGATCCGTCCAAGACCGTGCGCCAATGCGTCGAGGAAGGCGTCGCCGAAAAGGTCGCCCTGCTCCGTGAGTTTGACGCCGTCAACGAACGCTTTGCCGAACCGCTCAGCGACGAGGAGATGACCGCACTCCTGGAACGCCAGGGCGAGGTGCAGGAACGCATCGACCACTTGAATGCCTGGGACCTTGACGCGCAGCTGGCGCAAGCGATGGGTGCGCTTCACTGCCCACCCGGCGACGCTCCAGTACAGATCCTGTCCGGCGGCGAGCGGCGTCGCGTGGCTCTCTGCCGCCTGCTGCTTAGTGAGCCAGACATTCTGCTACTCGACGAGCCCACCAACCACCTCGACGCCGAGACCGTGGCTTGGCTGGAACAACACCTGCAGCGCTACCCAGGCACCGTCATCGCCGTGACCCACGACCGCTACTTTCTGGACAACGTCGCCGGTTGGATTCTGGAATTGGACCGCGGTCACGGCATTCCCTGGCGCGGCAATTACTCCTCCTGGCTGGCCCAGAAACAACGCCGCCTGGAGATGGAGGCACAGGCCGAGGTTCAGCGGCAGAAGACGCTAGAGCGTGAATTGGAGTGGATCCGTATGTCGCCCCGAGCCCGCCACACCAAGTCCAAAGCGCGCATCAACGCCTATGAGGACATGCTGAATCAGGACTACGAGCGCGCCGCCCGCGATCTGGAGATCTTCATTCCCCCGGGACCGCGTCTCGGCGACGTGGTGATCGAAGCGCAGGGCGTAACCAAGCGCTACAGTGATCGGTTGATCTTCGAGGACCTGAACTTCAACCTACCTCCCGGCGGCATCGTAGGCGTCATCGGGCCTAACGGCGCTGGTAAGACCACGCTCTTCCGGCTGATCACCGGGCAGGAGACACCCGACGCCGGCACGCTCCGCGTGGGAGAGACGGCCCGGCTGGCCTATGTCGACCAAAGTCGTGACGTGCTGGTGCCGGACAAGACCGTCTGGGAGGCCATCTCCGGTGGAGAGGACCACCTCAAACTTGGGAAGCGCGAGGTTAACTCGCGGGCCTACGTAGCACGCTTTAACTTCAGCGGGGCCGATCAGCAGAAACCGGTGGGCCAGCTCTCAGGCGGTGAGCGCAACCGGGTCCACCTGGCACGGATGCTCAAGTCAGGAGCCAACGTGCTGCTGCTGGATGAGCCAACCAATGACCTGGACGTCAACACGATGCGGGCTCTGGAAGATGCTCTGGAGGCCTTCGCCGGTTGCGCCGTTGTCATCAGCCACGACCGCTGGTTCCTGGATCGCATCGCGACCCACATTTTGGCCTTCGAGGACAACCGCCAGACCATCTGGTTCGACGGCAACTACTCACAGTACGAGGCCCATCGCCGCGCGCAACTCGGCGACGCGGCGGCCCGTCCAGAGCGCACTAAGTATCGCCAGTTCACTCGCTGACCATCGCCGCCGGACAGTTCTCGGCCGCCTCGCTAGCGTCTGCTGCCTGGAGGTTCCGCTCGACCAGGACCTGGAGCCGTTCATAGTCCTCGGGAAGATCAATATCCATCCCAAAACCGGCGTCGCGGATGATCACCCCCTTCGTCCTGCAGTCGAAGGCCGCAGTGAACGCCTTTTCGGCATCCCGTAAGGTCGCTCGCCGTAGCAGATACTTAGCGATGAACAGCCACGTCGGGGGCCGCCGGCCGATGTAGCGGATCATCGGGCCCAGGCTGATTCTCTGGCACTCGCGGTTGATCTTGCGCCTCAGCCGGTTGAGATCGTGGATCACCGCCTGCCCGATCCGTATCGCCCGTGGGCTCAGGGCATACAGCTCCCCGGGAAAGACTTGGCAGTCCCTGAAGCGCGCAACCACCCGTCCAGATCGGGGAAAGAGCTCTGTGACGGCCTGCTCCGGCACGAGCGACAGGACAAAATCATGACCCGCATAGGCGGCGAGTTGCTCGAAGAAAGCGTTGATGCTCTCCACCCGTATTGCAGGAGCATCGGAGCTGCTGATAACCACCATCTCCGGCGCCTGGCCAACAGCGTTGAGATAAGCCAATCCGGCGACGAGTTTGTCGGGGAAGTCTGCCGTGGTTTCGCTGGGCACGTAGGATACCGGCATATCGAAGGTGGCGTCGGCCTCGGTCAGACCGATGAGGTAGAGCCCGGCCACATAGGGGGATTGGGCCAACGCCTCGAGCTGCCAGTCGATCAACCGCTTACCCATAAAGGAAAGCAGTGCCTTAGACTTGTAATGACCCTCAGGATCAATGACCTCGAGCAGCCGTCGACGTTTAGCGTCGCGTCCGCACATCACGAAGACAGGATACGTCGGGTGGGCCGATGTTGACATACACTGCTCCTTACACCATTGCTGGAGGCGCTCTACTCTACCCTACCGCAATCCGGACCGCCAGAGGCGCTTGTCATCGCCTGTCACAGCGTCATTGAGACAGACGTTTAGTTTCTACCGGAGGCCGTTCAACGAAAGAGACGCTGGTCAGTCCGCGACCTCCGCCAGCTCAGGCACCTCCTGGCCCTTGAACTGGCTGACGTAGAGATGGTGATAGAAGCCACGTTGCGCCAGGAGTTCCTCGTGCGTCCCACGCTCCACGATCTCGCCATCGTCGATGACCAAGATCTGATCGGCCTTGCGGATGGTGCTAAGGCGGTGCGCGATCACGAAGCTCGTCCGGCCCTCCATCAGCCGCAGCATCGCATCCTGGATATGGCGCTCGGTGCGCGTGTCCACGCTGCTGGTCGCCTCATCCAGGATCAGAATGCCCGGATCGGCCAGCACGGCCCGTGCGATGGCCAGCAGTTGACGCTGCCCTTGGCTAAGGTTGCTGCCGTTCTCAGAGAGCACCGTCTGGTAGCCCTCAGGCAGCCGGCGGATAAATCCATCGGCATTAGCCAGTGTGGCTGCCGCGATCACGTCGTCATCGCTGGCATCCAGCCGCCCGTAGCGGATATTGTCCATCACCGACGTGCCAAAGAGGAAAGTGTCCTGCAGCACGATCCCCAAGGTGCGCCGCAGATCGTCAAGCTTTAACTGGCGTATGTCGTGTCCGTCGACGCGGATCGTGCCCGCGTCAATGTCGTAGAAGCGGGTCAGCAAGTTGATGATCGTCGTCTTGCCAGCTCCCGTCGGCCCGACAAGGGCAACCATCTGGCCTGGCTGGGCATGCAGGCTAACATCTTTAAGCACCGGCACATCGTCATCGTAGCGGAAGTCGACGTGATCGAAGACTACGTCGCCCTCGACCTCAGACAGTACCACCGCATCGCGAACATCCTGAACTTCCGGAACCTCATCAATGATCTCGAAGACCCGTTCAGCTCCAGCCAGCGCCGACTGAATCTGATTGTAGAGCTGGGCAATGCGGTTGAGCGGCCAGGAGAACTGTCGTGAGTAATTGATGAAGGAGGCGATAGCCCCCACCGTTGCCAGCCCTTGGAGCGCCATCAGACCGCCGGCTCCCGCCACGATAGCGTAGCCGGTATTGTTGACGAAGTTCATCAGCGGCCCGACAAACCCCGCGAAGATCTGTGCCTTGACCGAGGCGCGCTGCAGCTTGCGGTTCTGTACCTCGAACTCCTCCACAGCCGTTGTCTCGCGCACATAGGCTTTGACGACCTTGTGGCCGGTCACATTCTCTTCAATGATGCCGTTAAGCTCGCCCAGGTGCTCCTGGCGGACCTTGAAGCCGCTGCGGGTACGCTTGGAGACAATACGGGTGATTAGTGCCATCATCGGCACGACCGTCAGCGTTATCAGCGCCAAACGCCAGTTTATGATGAACATCATCGTGGCGACCCCGATAAGGCTGAGCCCACTGGAGATGATCTGCACCACCGTATCTCCCAGGATCTGGCTAACGTTATCCACGTCGTTGGTGAGCCGGCTCATCAGCTCGCCGTGCGTGTGTCGGTCGAAGAAACGCAATGATAGCGTCTGCAGCTGGGCGAAGAGATCGTTGCGCAGGTCGCGGATAGATCGCTGCGACGCAGCCGCCATAATATAGGCCTGAATCCACATCGCCACCGCGTTGAGCGCATAGACAGCGACCAAAATCGCCGCTAGCCGGGCCAGACCCGGCAGATCCCCGACGGCGATGAAGTCGTCAATCGCCACGCCCATAATGAAGGGGCCCAAGACTCCCAAACCCGAGGTCAGGGTCACCAGAACCACTACCCACACCAGCGCGGCCCGCTGGCGCCAGACATAGGCGCCGAGTCGCCTCAATGTGCCCCGCGGATCCTCAGCCTTCTGTACTGGTCCCCAACGACCGTGTCCGCCGCGTCCTCCAGATCCAGCACGCCGCTTTGAACCCCTGGTTTTGTCTTCTCGAGCTCCCGGGTCGCGCCCATCGCCGCCCTTTCCAGCGTTCTGGCGCTCCTGCGTATCCTGTGCCTTAGCCATGGTCCATCACCCCCTCACCGAGCTGTGAGTCGTAGATCTCGCGATAGATGTCGCTCGATGACAGCAACTCCGAGTGCGTCCCCTCAGCCGCGACCGCCCCACCGTCCAACACCAGGATCTTGTCCGCGGTCAGCACCGTGCTGATCCGCTGAGCGACGATGAAGGTAGTTCGTGGTTGCTCGCCTCGTGCCTTCACGAACTCCGCCAACTCTGCCTGGATCTCTGCCTCCGTCTCAACATCCACCGAGCTTGTGCTGTCATCGAGGATCAGCACTGCTGGGTCGACGAGCAGTGCCCGCGCGATGGCCAGACGCTGTTTCTGACCACCGGAGAGGTTGACCCCACGCTGGCCCAAGATCGTGTCATAGCCCTCTGGGAACTCGACAATGAAGTCGTGGGCTCGCGCCATCCGGGCAGCGGCCTCGACCTCAACATCAGACGCGTCAGGGCGCCCGTAGCGGATGTTGTCCCGAATCGTGCCGCTGAAGAGCAGCGGTTCTTGGAGAGCCACCGCCACATTGCGACGCAGCAGCTCCTTGTCCAGATCCCGGACATCCACCCCGTCCAACGTCACGCGCCCTTCCTGTACATCATAGAAGCGGGGGATGAGATGGATGAGGCTCGACTTGCCCGCCCCCGTCGCGCCGAGGATCGCCACGGTCTGACCGGGCTCGGCTGCGAAACTAAGACCGTTGAGCACCGGTTGATGATCATCACCGTCATAGCCGAACGTGACGTTCTCAAAGGTGACCCGACCCAGAGGACGGACCCCATCGCCGTTATGTCCCACCTGACCATCCCGTCCAGCTGGCTTCGATAGTTCATCAGACAGTCCAAGCGCGCTCCCGTTGCCGGGACCCACCGACGGCCTCGAGGTTGCAGCAGCAGCCCCGAAGGTTGTTGGGAAGGTCTTTAGGGCAGCCGGTCTGTTCTTTACCACCGGTTCGCTCTCCAATACCTCATCGATCCTCTGTGCAGATGCTTCAGCTCGCGAGATATGCATAATCAGCATGGTCACCATCACCATCGACATCAGCGTGCGCAGAAGATAGTTGATAAAGGCGATGATCTGCCCCAACTGCATCGACCCTTCCACCACCCGTACGCCCCCGAACCAGAGCACGGCGGCGATCCCCACCTGCAGGATCAACATCAGAAGCGGCCACCCCAGCGCCACCGTCCGCGCGGCCTTGATCGCCAACGCCATCAACTCATCGTTAGCGTCAGCGAAACGTACCTCCTCGTGCTCACCTCGAACGAAGGCCTTGACTACGCGCACCCCCATCAGAGACTCCTGCATCACGGTGTTCAACCCATCCACCTTCCCTTGAACCTGCTTGAAGAGCGGAAAGGCCTTGTGGATAATCACGCCGACGACGATGGCGACCAGCGGCATCAAGACCAGGAAGAGCGGCGCCAGCTCCGGCCCGGTGAGGATTGCCATCACCAGACTCCCGATCATCATCACCGGTCCGCGGACCATAATCCGCAACAACGTAGCCACCGCGTTCTGGACCTGGTCCACGTCATTGGTCAGCCTTGTAACCAGGCTGCCCGTCTCCAACGCATCCACGTTGGCAAAGGAGAGCGACTGCACCTTACGGAACAACGTGGAGCGCACGTCGGCTCCGAAGGCCTCTGAGGCCAATACCGCGAACACCGTGCAGCCCACCCCGGCCACCGCCGCCGCCAGCGCCACACCGATCATCAGGAAGCCGGTATTGAGTACGATGCTTAGATCGTTTTGAGCCAGCCCCACATCGACGATACGCTCAATAAGCCGCGGCTGGACCAAGTCCAGCCCCACCTCACCCATCATCAAGAGGGGCGCCAACAGCGCCCAATACCAATAAGGTTTCAAGAACCGCAGCAGTTTTTTGCCTGACTTCATCCCGTGTCCTGCCTTTTGCTAATCACCGCCATGTTTCCGCCCGTGCGGGTGCGTCAATGCCTTGTCACCGACCACCTGTATCAGATTCTCGCGGATCTGGTCCATACATCGCCTGAGGAAAGAGATCTCCTCGGGCGAGAATCCGGCGAAAGCCTCTGCTTCCAGCTGCCGCATCTGCGTCTCCGCTTGCGCGTGCAGACGGCGCCCCTCCTCCGTCAGCCGCACCCGGGAAACACGCTGATCCTCAGGATCGTCCCAAGTGGTCACCACGCCGACCTTCACCATCCGCTGCACCATCTTGCTCACCGTCGCCGGCGTCACGTGCAGCCGCGTAGCAAGCTCGGAGTGGGACAGGCCTTCTGCGTGGGCCAGCACATGCAGCAACGGCGGTTGCCCGCGATAGAGACCCAGCTCATCTAGCAGTCCGTGGGCCCGGGCGTGGTGCAGACGGCAGACCTGCACCAGCAAGCCGTTAAGCGAGACATCCTGACATTGATCGGACACCTGACTCCTTGGTTCCGCATAAAGTTAGCCGGCTAAATAATACCGTGGAATCACTGAGTGTCAAGTAGCTCAGAACGTCTGGCTAGCGCAGTAAAGAGGCGAGGTTTTGCGAGAGGAACGGTGGAAACAGGAGCAGAAAGCTGGGTTGAAGGTGTTTTGGGCGGCGGGCCATGTGAAAGACGGCAGTAGGCTCGTGGCGGCGGGAGTGAGTCACGCAGTAAGTCCCGGCGCCAAGGGGAAATGCGTTCTCTGGTTCCCAGGTTTCGATGAAGATGGGGGCGTGTTCGAGTGATACAGAGCGGGCCCTAGCGACACGATCGATCTATGCTACACTGACGTCAGTCCGAAGACCGCAGGAGACAGACGATGCATAATCTCACCATCGCCACCATTGAGTGGGCCCGGCTTGAGGGCTGGCGCCCGCGCAGCGCCGGATGTAACGCTCGGCTAGGTAGCCACGGGCGAAAGGTACGCGCGCCGATCGCCCGCATCACCACCACCAACGGGGCCAGCGGCTTTGGCTGGGCCTGGCTCACGGCCCGTCAAGCACGCCGCTACCTGGGCGTGCAGATCTCCGACGCCTTCCGGGTCACACCGCAGGCCCTAAGCTACGTGGGGAGCGATCCTGAAGTCCTTTCTCCAGGCGTCGACCAGCTCAGCCGGGCCATCGAGTATCCACTCCTGGACCTGGTGGCAAAAGTCGCCAGCCTACCGGTCTACCGCCTTTTCGCCTCCTCTGCCGCTGTCCAGCTGCCCCTACGGATCCCTTGCTACGACACGTCTCTATATATCGACGATCTGCACCTCAGTGACGACGGCGAAGCCGCCAATCTGATCGCCCAGGAGGCAGCGGAGGGTATTGCCCGCGGTCACCGTGCCTTCAAGATCAAGGTGGGTCGGGGAGCGCTGCATATGCCGCTGCAGGCGGGCACCCGTCGAGATATCGCCGTAATCCGCGCCGTGCGCCAAGCAACAGGACCCACAGCGCAGTTGATGATCGACGCCAACAACGGTTACAATCTCAACCTGACCAAGCAGGTTCTAGGCGCCACCGCCGATGTCGGACTCTATTGGATCGAGGAAGCCTTCCACGAGGATCCACGCCTCTATGCCTACCTGAAGGCCTGGCTTGAGAAGGAAGGTCTTGCGACGCTGATCGCCGATGGCGAGGGCGACGCCTCTCCGCACCTCATTGATTGGGCTCGTGATGGGCTGGTAGACGTGCTTCAGTACGACATCCATCAGCCGGGCTTCACCCGCTGGCGCGAACTCGGGCCAGTGCTCGACGCCTGGGGCGCCCGCGCAGCGCCGCACAACTACGGTGACCCCTTCGGCAACTACGCGCTGTGTCATCTCGCGCCCACCCTGCCCAACTTCGAGGCCGCCGAGTGGGATGAGGCGACGGTGCCCGGCCTCGACACGTCGAGCTATACGATCCGTGAGGGCCAGGCTCACGTCCCTGAGTTACCCGGTTTCGGGCTACACCTGGATCCCCAAGCTTACGCGCGCGCCGTCGAAGAGAACGGTTTTGTGGTCAGCTAGGGCCTCCCCACCCCGCAGCCCAGCGGGGATCACAGGCGCCGATCAGAAGACGGTTTGGCGAAGTGCGACGCCGGTGAGTAGTCCAACGACCCACCCCACCAGCACATCCCCCACGTAGTGTCGTCCCAGCAATACGCGACTCAAACAGACAGCCCCTCCCCACACCCACAACCCCGCCGCAAGCCAGCCGGGCAGCAGCGATGCCAAAGCCATCGACAGACCGCCCGCCCGCATCGCGTGCCCAGACGGGAAGGCATGCCGATCCACGCTGATGAAGTGGGCGCTGCGGCTCGCGGTAGGTCTCGAGCGGCGAAAGACGGCCTTGAGCAGCCCGTCGAGCATTGCTGTGACCGCCCAGATCCAGAGAATGCGCCTGCCCAGTCGTGCTGCACGATCATCTCGCGCCCAGCGACGCAGGCCCAAGCCCGCCGCAAGCCAAACGATACTGCTGCCGGTATGGGTCATGCCACTCATCACCACTCGTATCCGCCGCCCGTTCAGCGACGAGACGAGCGCCGCTGTCAGACTTCGATCGACCGCCAGACAACGGCCCCACCAACGCGGTCGGGACGGGCTCATCGCCTCAACGCCTGGCGGCAAATCTCCAGTTGAAACGGCTTGTCCACATCCATCCCCATCTCGGGATAGTCGACCACGACTGCGCGCGCTCGCAGCCCAAACCTCTCCTCCATTCGCCGCTCCAGCTCGGCCACACTCAAGCGCCCCAGCACATACTTGGCCAGGAATCCCGGTCCCAACCGCAGCGCCTGCTGCATCACGTGCTTGCGGCTGGCTCGCAGCGCATCCCACAGATCCCGATGAGCCGCTACGATATGCGGCGCGATCACGTGGACATCCCCGGCGGCCAGATCGCCGTCGATGAGATGCGCGTAACTACGCCGTGAGGCCGGGAAGCTCCGCTCCATATGTCCCCGGGGCACCACGCTGAAGTAGAGTTCGATCGTAGGATCCGTGGTTCGGTCCAACAGATGGTCCACCATATTCGCTCTGAGCAACGGGATATCGGCACTCACCGTCAGGACCTGCCGCACCTGAGGGTCGCGCTGCTGGATCAGTTCGACCCCACACAGGACGTTGTCTACAAGCCCGCCCCGAGAGGGCATATATCGCAGCGGCTTGACGGACCAAAGTCGGCAGCTCTCGTCCAATCCCACCACAACCACCTCATCCACCCGCTCGACCCCATCTAGAGCAGCCAACACCCACTGCACCATGGGCTGCCCGGCGATTTCAACCAACGCCTTGGGGCGCCCCTGGGTCACCGCGTAGAGCAGATCCTCCGACTTCGGGACTCCACCGGCCAACACAATCGCATAGCTCATCCTTCCCCCTACCCGTCCAGTCTCTGAATCTGCGGGCGAAGCTGGAGCAGCTCGATGATGTCTAGGAGCTCGCTGTACGTTAGCGGACGGCCCTTCCCTGCCACAGCCACCAAGGCCGCTTCCATCACGTTCGTCCCGAAGGAACGTCCCTCCAGGCGGGGCGTCGTGGTGATCAGATAGCGCACCCCTGCCTCTCTGAAACACGCTACATCGGCCGGCGTCGTCGTGTTCGTGATGATCGACTTGCCCGGCAGACGAGGTGGCATATGCCGCATGGTGTAGTGGCAGTCACCGGCGATCACCGTTGCCCATCTGTACCAGCGCGTGAAGCGCGGCACCGAGTGGCGCTGCGCCTCGCCGGTGGGATAGAGTATGTGGGCCGGCAAGCGCCCAGCCAGCGGCGCCAACACCATAATCACCCGGTTTAACGTCTGCAGGCGGCGAATCGGTATCGGCACGCCCAGGGCGAACTGCAGGTCACCGAAGACACAAGCATAGCCGGCTTGCACCAAGCCCAGCGCCATCCCATAGCGATCGGCGGCGACGTTCACCAACGCCTGCTTCGGCTGGAGGTCATCCCCGATCTCAGCCTCCACATGGTGCATACATTGCCGCTCCAGAGTAAACTTCAGACCTCGGCCATCCACCACCGGCGTCCGCTTCACACCCTGAATGAGTTTCTGGCCGGCGGAGAGCGGATAAGCCCGAGTATCCGTCCCCACGGTCAAGTCGATACCGCCCACACCTAGAGCATCAACCTGCCCGTCCAACGCAGAAAAGAGCGCCGTGGCCTTCTGTACATCGCCGTCGGTGCCAATGCGCTCGAGGCGCACCCACTGACCCAGCAACTCGATCTCCACACAGTGATCGCGCCGCGAGCTGCCTAAGCTAACGCTAACTGCCCGCTTCACCCTTGAATCCTCCTTGTGGCAGATCCAGTGCGGCCGTCTTCCTCAGGACCGCATACGGTGCTCCGTGCTCCGGACGTTCTCCGAAGTTGTGCCGTATTATAGAGACGACTCGCCATTGAGCAACTGTTCGTCCGGTCCTGCAGTACCAGAGCCGGTGCCCAACTGGTCAAGTCGGACTGGACTGCGGACTGCCTCCTCTGCCTATCGCGCCTTCGTATAGCACAGGATAACAGTTGTTGAAGAGAATCACTCCCGCCGCGCAGGTCCAAGCCAGCTTCGGGACAACAACCAGCAGTCCTGGCCCGTAGAAACCCACTCCGTGCCCCCAGATCGCGGTCCAACACTGCCAAGACGCAGCTTGCGCCTCAGCCCAGGCAGACCTATACTTGGATCAGCGCAATCCCTTGTAGGAGGCAACAATGTGCGACACGCTGGTAGCGACCGCCGATGTGACCGCCGCTGGGTTCACCCTTTTTGCCAAGAACTCCGATCGCGACCCCAACGAAGCTCAACACGTTGTGCTACTGCCGGCGCTCGACCACCCACCCAACAGCAACCTCCAGTGCACCTACATCCAGATCCCGCAGGTCGCCCACACCCACGCGATCCTGCTCTCCAAGCCTTTCTGGATCTGGGGTGCCGAGATGGGAGTAAACGAACACGGCGTGGCAATTGGCAACGAAGCCGTCTTCACCAGGCTGGGCTACAGTCGTGAGACTGGACTCATCGGCATGGACCTGTTGCGGCTGGCCTTGGAGCGAGGCGCGACAGCCAGCGAGGCACTCACCGTGATTACCGAACTGCTCACCACCTACGGTCAGGGCGGCGACTGCGGCTTCCAGCGCCCGCTGATCTATCACAACAGCTTCCTTATTGCCGACCCAAGCGAGGCGTGGGTGCTCGAGACTGCGGGTCCCCATTGGGCCGCCAAGCGTGTAACCGGCGTCTACACGATTTCCAACAGCCTGACCCTTGACGCGACTTGGGACCTCGCCGCGCCAGGGTTCGTCGAGGAGGCCGTCAATCGTCGTTGGTGTCGCAGCGCCGCGGACTTCAGCTTCCGACGCTGCTACAGCGATCGAGTGTACACCAAACTGAGCGACGCGCGCCGGCGGCGCGCGCGGACGATGGCATTGCTGGAGGCAGAGGCCGGCGCGATCACCCCGTCGACGATGATGGCCGCGTTGCGCGATCACGGTGACCGACGAACTGAGGCGCGTCCCGACCGGGGCATCCTCGGCGCAACCGTCTGTATGCACGCCGGCTTCGGGCCAGTGCGCCGCTCCCAGACGACGGGATCGCTGGTCGCACAACTGGCGCCGAATCACGCGCTCGCCTTCGTGACGGACACCGCCGCACCCTGCACTAGCCTCTTCAAACCGCTCTGGCTGGACGCTGGACTGCCTGATGACGCACCGCCCCCCACAGGCAAATACGATCCTCGATCCCGCTTCTGGCGTCACGAGCGCTTGCATCGTGCCACTCTGAAGGACTACAGGGGTGCCCTTGCCTGTTACGGCGACGCTCGGGACGCGCTGGAGCAGGTCTTCATCACCGGCGCAGCGGCGCACGCCGAGCAACCCCTTGAGACACGCCGCGCCTTCACCAACGCCTGCTTTGCGCGATCCGATGCCGCGGAAGCTGAGTGGACCACGGAAATCGAACAAGCCACGAGCGCTCGTCAGCAACGCACCTGGTTGCACCGCTACGCTTGGCATCGTTGGTCGCGTGGAGCCTGTATCGCAACATCAGAGGCATAGGATCGTCGACGCCAGAGCGTGCTGGACAGGGGCCAGACGAGGGTTACAGGGCGTCACCTGCGTCTTGGCGAAAGACTGCTCTCAAGGTGTTTTGACTTTGGGATCAGCGTCCTTATACTTTAGATGTAGTTCTGGCCCGCCTCACCCCGTGAGACGGGCCCACAACCCGAGGGGATCTTAGGCGAATCAGCGAAGGAGGGCTGAGATGGCGAAGTGGGAGTATTGCGTTGTGACCTGGACGGCTGGTGTCGTCTCCGATGAACAAAAGCAGAATCTTGAGAAGGCTGGGTTCCAAGGGCGAATTCGGGAGGCAGAGGACGGGGCTGCCTTTGCCCAGCTGGGCGGTGTCGATTACTTCGGCTCTGACGAGCAAGAGCAGATCGTGGACCTTGGCGAGACCTTGGCTCGGCTGGGCGGCGAGGGCTGGGAGCTTGTAACGGTCACGCCAAGCGGGGGTGGGCGGACGCAGTTCTGGCTGAAGCATCAGGTAGACTGAATGGAGGTAGGCCGTGAGAATCACAGCGGTACGGGTCTTTGAGGTAACGGGCGAACTGGCCTTCCCTGATCGGTTCTGGGAAGAGCGCCTGATCCGCCCTATGGATATCTATCCAGAGCACAAAGCGGAGGGGCCCACCAAACTGGAAGAGATCGAGGAAGGCACCTACGCGATGCGCTCGCAGTTCTGCGAGATCGAGACGGACGAAGGGGTCACGGGGCTGGCCGGCCCGATCACGTCCGAGCAGGCGTTTATCATCCAGCATCAGTTGGCGCCCCTTCTGATTAACCATGATCCTTTGGCCACCGAGCGTGTCTGGGATCGGCTCTATCGCGCGATGGTCCACGGCCGCAAAGGCACGCCAATGATGGCGCTCAGTGCCGTCGACTGCGCCCTCTGGGACATCAAGGGCAAGTGGGCGGACGCGCCGGTCTACCGCCTACTAGGCGGGCCCGTACGCGATACGATTCCGGCCTATGCCAGCGCCCTGGGCTACTCCTTGGAGCCGGAGCTGGTCGACGAGCGCGCCCACGAGATGGTGGCGCAAGGGTATCACGCGATGAAGTGGTTCTTCCGTCACGGGCCCACCGACGGCCCGGAGGGTATCCGACAGAACCTTACCCTGGTGCACACGCTGCGCGAGGCCGTGGGGCCCGAGGTCGACCTGATGTTCGACTGCTGGATGAGCTGGGACGTCCCCTATACCATCGATATGGCTCGCCGGCTAACGCCCTATGAGCCCCGCTGGATCGAGGAGCCGGTACTGCCGGACAAGATCCCACAATATGCCGAGATCCGGCGAAATGTAACGGTACCGATAGCCGGCGGTGAGCACGAGTATACGCGTTGGGGACTCAAAGCGCTTATGGATGCCGGGGCCGTCGACGTACTGCAACCCGACATCTACTGGGCTGGCGGCATCTCTGAGCTGCAGAAGATTTGCGCCTTGGCATCGGCCTACGATCTGCCGGTGATCCCTCACGGGCACTCGGTGCCGGCGACGGTCCAGCTCATCGCCGCGCACCCCGAAACCACCTGCCCCCTGCTGGAGTATCTGGTCAAGTGGAATGTGATCCACCAGTTCTTTCTCAAGGACCCGATCATCCCGATGGAGGGGCAAGTTACCCTGCCCACAGCGCCCGGTATGGGCATGGAGCTCGACGAGATGCGGATCCAGGAGCGCCGCGAGATCAGCTTCTAGCCGCGCAGCCGGCCCCCCGCAGGGTGCGGGGGGCCGGCAAGTCTTCTAAACCATCGCGCCTTGGGTACTGACGGTGCTACAGCACCGCCGTCGCAAGACCCTCCAGGCGCGCCATTTCGTCGATGTCCAACCACTGCAGCATTACACCGTCCAGCCCAAAGTCTGCCAGCGCGGCCAGCTGATCACGGAGCGCGCTCCCCGTACCCACCAGGGCACCCGCCGCACGGAGCTCCTCAGCCGACTGTCCGCGGGCATCCAACACCCGTTGCAGCTCACCATCGTTGCGACCGAAGAAGACGCCCGTCATCAGCGTCCGACGGACATCCTTGGGCTGGCGGCCCCCTGTCTCCAACAGCTCATCCAGCCGTGCGTTCAGGTCCGCCAGCTTGTCCAAGCCCAGCCACACGCTGTTCCATTCATCGGCGTACCGGGCCACCAGCGGCAATGTGAACTGCGGCCCATTGCCTCCAATGGTGATCGGCGGCCCACCCGGCCGCTGCGGGCGCGGCATTAACATGGCCCCCTTCAGCGTATAGAAATCACTTTCGAAGTGCAGTGGTTCATCCGACTGTAACAGCCCCGTCACCACCTGTAGATAGGCCTCGAAGCGCTCAAAGCGCGGTTTCAGCGCCAGCAACTCAAAGCCAAAGGCTTCATGTTCGGCCTCGTTCCATCCCGCGCCCAACCCCAACCGCAGCCGTCCCGCTGAAAGATCATCTACCTGCATCGCCGACCATGCTGTGACCGAGGGATGCCGGAAACCTGCCGGCGTCACCAATGAACCGAAGTTAATCCGCTCCGTGTGGGAGGCTAGCCACGCCAGCGAGGTCCACAGCTCCAGCGCGGTCTGCTCCGGTGGTGAGCCCTGCGGGAAGTGATCTGAGCGGTAAAGTCCGGAGAAGCCCAACGTCTCCACTGCTTCAGCAATCCGCATCCACGCCGGCCAGTAGACACCAGCCTGCGCCTCAATCATCAGGTTAATTTCCACAAACCAATCCCTTCCCTATCACTTCCCTAAACCCACGCTTCCACAATCTGTCGGCCCATCTTCGTCCACTGCTTTACAAACTCGGCCTCACGCTGGATGGGATAGGCCACCCCTCCCGCTGCCGCCGGATCCACAAAGGCAAAGCCCTCCTGCGGATCCCAGGCATAGAGCACCTTGTAGTGCGACCAGCCCGCGTAGGATCTCCCCACGAAACGAAACGGCTCCCCCACGATAACGATCGTCACCCGCCCTCGATTGAGATTAGCGTACAGTTCACGCAGCGGTACGCCCACCCGCCAGCGGGCATGAAGCCCGACCCGCTGCAACGCGGCCGCGATACCCCAGGGAAAGGTCGCCCATCCAGGAATACGCGAAGGCCAGAGCGTCCCCCGTAACGCCGGCGGGCCTTCCATCGCCCGTGCCAGCACATCCCCGTTCACTACGGGCTGATCCAGCAGGCCGTTGGCGGTGATCATAACGCTGTACGGTCCGCAGTCGTTTGAGCTACCCTGATGTCGGTGCCACTTGGCCAGCGGCTGCGTCAGCGTCTTCTTCCAGACCCTCTGCTTCGGACGCCACGAGACCGGATCGGTCATCGCTGCCTTGCGACCCACACTGACATCGTCCAACGACGGACCGCGATGGTGTCCCGCCCTCTGCGCCTCATTGACACTGCCCGTGATAGACCTCCGGCACGAAGGTCTGATCGGTGAACGGAGGGCGTATATAGCCCGTCTCCTCCTGACGCGGCGGCAGATCGATGGGCTCGGGCGTCAGATCCGCATAGGGTAACGTGCTCAGCAGATGCGCGATGCAGTTCAGCCGCGCGTGGCGCTTGATGTCAGCGTTCACCACATACCAGGGTGCCTGCTTGATGTCCGTGTATTTGAACATTTCGTCCTTCGCCCTGGAATACTCCACCCACCGGGTGCGCGCCTCCATATCCATCGGACTCAGCTTCCAGCGCTTGGTAGGATCGTCGATGCGGTCCTGAAACCGCCGCTCCTGTTCCTCGTCGCTCACCGAGAACCAGTACTTGATCAGGTGAATTCCTGAACGCACCAGCATCCGTTCAAACTCCGGACAGGAGCGTAGAAACTCACGGTACTCCTGATCGGTGCAGAAACCCATCACACGTTCGACCCCGGCGCGATTGTACCAACTGCGGTCGAAGAGCACGATCTCCCCGGCGGCGGGCAGGTGCGTCACATAGCGCTGAAAATACCACTGCGTCTTCTCTCGCTCCGTCGGAACGCCCAGAGCGACCACCCGGGCAAACCGCGGGTTCATCGGCTCGGTGATCCGCTTGATGGCACCGCCCTTGCCCGCTGCATCGCGCCCCTCGAAGACCACCACCACCTTCATCCCCACGTGTCGGACCCACTCCTGCATCTTGACCAATTCGATGTAGAGCTTGCGCAGTTCGCGCTCGTAGACCTTCCGTTTGATCCGTGCTCGACGCTGGCGAACATCCTCCGGGGCGAAATCCTGCACCACAGGTTGGCCGTTACAGTCGCGCACGGCCCCGGATTTCGCGGTGATTACCGGCAGCGGGCGATCATCCGCCGCCAACGAGGACGACGCAACCGTGCCTTTCTTCTTGCCCATAGCAGCCCCTCCTAGCGTTGGACATCTCAAGTTGGGCCGCGCACCCGGGCACTGAAAAGCCCACCGGGCTGACCCACGCAGCTTGCCTCATTATAGGCAGAGAGTGCTAAACAGTCCAATCATATGTTGACGTCGGCCACCGTTTTGCTAGAATGGCGACACCATGGCGCAGGAAGATCCCCAATCCAGACGCGACGCGTTGTCTCGCCTGCATCCGAGCGAATCCGCGTTCGCTGCGGGTAGCCTCGTCTTGGGTATGCTTGTAGCCGTGCTCTACGGCTACAGTCTGCGCCTTCTCTTCTTTGCCGACGATTTGCCCATCTTCACATGGCTCTCAGCCCGAGAGTGGGGCGACATCTGGCGCGCTGCCGAGGGCGGCTATTGGCGGCCGCTGACCTTCGTCGTCTACAGACTGGGCCTCGGGCTGCCTATCCCCGCACGCCACGTCGCGCTCCACGCCGTCAATCTCTTGTGGCTGTGGGCCAGCGCCCTGATCCTCTGGCGCCTGGTCATCCGACTCACCGGCGATCGTCAGCAGTCGCTGGTGGCCGCCCTGCTCTACGTCGCCTTTCCGTTCCTTAGCACGACGATCCCTTGGGTCACGGCGATGGGACATCCGATGGTGACGTTTTGCGTGCTGCTGGCGCCCCACGCCGCTCTTCGAGCTTCCCACGCCGCTCTTCGAGCTTCCCAGGCCGCTCTTCGAGCTTCCCACGCCGGACCCCAAGTAGCATCAACCCATCGATCTGCCGCGCTTTGGACTGCAGTGACGCTCCTCGCCACCTTCGCCGCGCCGTTGGCTCACGAGAGTGGAGCTGTTGCCGGGGCCATCGTGGCGGGGTTGATCCTCTGGGAGGGGCGGCGGCAGCCTGGCTTAAGGCAGCGAGCCCAGCTGACCGTCGCGGCACTGTCCCTGTCGACCAGCGCTTTTCTGCTCCGCCCAGCCGATCTCGGCGGCGGCCTCCCCCCGCTTCCGACCCTCCGGCAACTGGGCGAAAACGGGATGTTCTTCGTCCAGGGGCTGCTCTATCCGCTGGCACCGCTTGTAAGCCGGCTCAGTGGCGGCCTTGGCGGATCCGACTTCGCGCCACTGGGGCTTGCCGGTATCGGCGTCGCGCTGCTCCTGGCGACACTGGCCCGCCACCGACCGCGGACTCGCGTTTGGATCGTCCCGGCCCTCGGCTGGTGGGCCTGCGCAGCGCTCCCAGCGCTGCTCTTCTTCACCTTCCCAGCGCTCTACATTGCCCCTCGGCTCTATAGCCTGTCGGCGCCAGGGATCGTGATGCTCTGGGCAGGCCTGCTCGTTGAGCTGGGCCGCTGGCAGCGACCGCCCAGGCTGCGGCGCTGGGGGCCGCTGCTGCTCACAACCAGTCTCCTGGGCCTAGTTCTGGTGCAGAACATTACGCTCATCATCCGGGATCGAGCCGCGCTGCTTATGCTCGACGACGTCTACCGCGCCCTGCTGCAGGAGGCTGCCGAGCCTGAGCACCAACCGATGGGCCTGATCAACCTGCCCAGCAGCCTGCAGCTGCCTGATCCCTACCCGCTGAGCCAGAACGACGTGGTCTACGTCCCCTGGTACACTGATCTCACGACCTTCTTCCACGTCAACCTCGGACGCGAAGTGCCGGCTCCGGCCCGCGGCGTCTATGGTCCGCTGTTGGTCGAGGTCGATGCCCAGCCCCAGCCCGCTGCCGACGGCCTCTGGCTGGAGCCCGCGGCAGCAGTTGACTTCGCAGCCCAACACGCTACCGTCTGGCTGGTTGACCTGGACGCTGGCCGCTCACGGTTCCGGCTGCGGGAGGTCGGCAGCTTCACCCGGGACGCCGTCAGTGAAGACACCTTCCTGGTACAGTTCGCCGGCGGTCCGCGCCTGTTGGATGCCACGGCTGCGGCCACCGAGGAGGGGACTTGGGTCCTGACTCTCCGGTGGGAAGCCGTGGGGGCACTGCCCGCCGAGATCTTCGTCCACGTCTACGACGGCGCCGGGGCGCTGGTGACGCAAGCCGATGGCGCCGCGATGAGCGGTCTGGTGCCCATCTGGGCCTGGCAGGCCGGCACGCTACGCGACGTGCGTTACATCGCGCCACCCGTCGACGCCGTGCCGCCCTACACTGTCCAGGTCGGCATCTACACCGTCGAGGGCCGGCTCCCCGCGCACGCCGCCGCAAGCCGGTGCCCTGACGACGCCTGCCCGGTCCTGACGGTCCAATAGGAGGAGCCTATGCGCGCCATCTCAATCCGCCGCCATTATCTGCTGCTCCTAGCCGTCTTGGGCCTGGGCCTGACGCTCCGCTTCGCCCAGCCGACACTGGTGGAGTTCAAGCGCGACGAGGCCACCATCGCGCGGGTGGGCCAGGCCATCGCCTATGAGGGATTCCGCCCAGCGGTGGGGGTGGACTCCTCGTTGGGCATCGACAACCTGCCGCTTACCCCCTACCTGATGGCGCTGCCCCTGCGCCTGTGGTCCGACCCACTCTCCGCTGTGCTGTTCACGATCCTTTTGAACGGCTTGGCACTGCCCGCCTGCTACCTCCTAGGCAAGGCGATGCTGGGACGGCGCGCGGCGCTGCTGGCAACGCTCCTATTTGCCGTCAGCCCTTGGGCCGTGCTGTACGCCCGCAAGATCTGGGCACGGACGCTGCCACTGTTCACACTGGCCTTTATCGCCTGCCTTTGGCTGGCGGTGGTGCGTAAGCGGCGCTGGGCCCTGGTTGCCAGCTTCGCCGCGCTGGCGGCGCTGCTGGGCCTCCAACTGGAGGCGCTGGCCTTCGCACCCATTCTGGGGCTCGTCCTGTTGCGCTACCACCGAGAACTCGACTGGCGAACCCTGGCAATGGGGAGCCTGGTCTTCGTCGCACTGCTGGCCCCTTACGTGCTTCACGATGCCCGCCACGGCTGGCCGAACGCTCGCGGCCTGCTGAACTACGCTGGCGGCGATGGCGCTTTCTCCTGGGACGCCGTCCGCTACACCGTCGCCCTCCTCGGCAGCCAGGGTATTGAGGGGCAGGCCGGGCCCTACTTCCGCCAGTTCCGGCAGGCGCTCTCCCCTTTCTGGTGGTTCAACCATCTGCTTGCCGCACTGCTGCTGGCGGGCCTCGGCTATGGACTGCACCAGGCCCTGCACGGCCCAACAGCGGAGCGTCGCCGGACCTTCGCCCTGCTCCTGGTCTGGCTGGCAGCGCCCGTCCTCCTCCAGCTGCGGCCTTCGACCCCCACCCAACAGCACTACTTCGTTATGCACTATCCAGCGCAGTACTTGCTCATCGGTGCCTTCGCTGTTGCGTTGAACGATGGGCTGCGCCGGATGGCCAGGTCGATCCGGCAACGCGGCATCCTGTCCATCGCCCGCGCCGTTGCTGTTGCAGGGCTGGTCGCCCTTTGCACCTGGCAGCTGTTGGTAACGAGCACGCTGCGAGCCACGATGGTCGCCCACCCCTCCACCGGCGGTTACGGAATCCCGCTTCGCGACTCACGCCATGCCGCCCAGCAAGCGCGCCACCTGGCAGAGGAAGGCGAGATCGTCGTCCTGAGCAGCGAGACTATGCCCTTTATGACCGAAACCCCCTCCGTCTTCAGCGCCCTGCTTTTCGGAACGCCCCACCGCTTCGCTGACGGGCGGGTCGTCCTACCCCTACCGGAGCGCGAGCGCGTCGTCTACCTGATCACGCCCGATTTGACCAGCCTGCCGGCAACGGTGCTGACGGAGCGGCTGGCGCACCTTCCCGAGCTAATGGAGGGCCCTCGCGTCACCCTTCGCGACGGTCTCGTCTATCAGACCTATCTCTGGGAGAGTACCGACCGGGCCGCAATAACCGGTGGGATGATCCCCTTGGGCAGCGGTATCCCCTTCGCCAACAACGTGGTCTTCGCCGCCACCGAGACCCCGGAGCGCGCCTCACCCGGATCCCACCTGGACATCTGGCTGGCCTGGTGGGTGCGCACAGCACCGATGACGGGCCCCTATCACTTCACCGTCCAGCTGCTGGACGCTGAGGGCCGCCTACTCAGCCAGGATGATCATGCCGGCTATCCGTCGGCAGGCTGGCAGGCTGGGGACCTGGTGGTCAGCCGGTTCGGGCTGGCGCTGCCTCGAAGCCTGTCACCGAACACCTACCAGCTGCGCGCCGGCGTCTATCGTTACCCGGAGATCGAGGTCGTTCCCGTCGTCGACCCCCAGGGACAGCCCATCGACGACGGCGTCACCCTCGGCGTGCTGTCGGTGTCATCGGAGGACTAAACGCCAATCGATCGACTTTGGCACTGGGCGCGGCGCTCATTGCCTTTCAAGAGCCCCATGCTAGACTGGATCCACACAAGCAAACCCTGCGATAACCACCAGAAAGCGAGCGAACGAACGATGGCCGAACGCGCCGAAGTGCAGCCGCCAGTGCGGCTTGAACCACCGGAGCCCGTGGACCCCATCTCCCCTATCCAGGACGAGGAGATGCTGCCCCTTAGTGTTCAGCCCGACGCTGAGGCCCTGGCGAAGATCGACAATCGGGTTGCCGAATTCGTCACCGCCCTCACCGAGGCCGATGTTCATACCGAGGCCTTCGAGGCGCGCCTCAGGGCAATTCACAGCCTGGGCAACAAGGAGATCCGCGAGGCCGCCAGCGTCTCCAACCGCCTTCTCGATCGCCCCATCCGGGGCCTCAGCGAGGAGTCGGACGTCACCCAGTCGCTGCTGGCGCTGCGACGCACGGTTGAGGATCTTGACCCCGGTCAGGAGGACCAGGCCGGCCGCCGTCTGCTGGGCATCATCCCCGTGGGCAACCGCCTCACCAACTATTTCCGCAAATACCAATCGTCTCAGGATCAAATCGACGCCGTCCTTAACAGCCTCTACAGCGGACAGGACGAACTGCGCAAGGACGTAGCGGCCATCGAGCAGGAAAAGGCCAACCTATGGGAGATTATGGGGCGCCTGCAGCAGGTTATCCACGCTAGCCGCCAGCTCGACCATGCGCTGGAGCACCGACTTACTGAGATCGCCGTGGAGAATCCGGCCAAGGCGCGAGTTATCCAGGAAGAGGTTCTCTTCTATGTGCGCCAGAAGGAGCAGGATCTGTTGACACAGCTGGCGGTAAGCGTGCAGGGCTATATGGCGCTTGACGTCATCCGCAAGAACAACCTGGAGCTGATCAAGGGCGTTGAGCGCGCCACTACCACGACCATATCGGCGCTGCGCACCGCGGTCATCGTCGCCCAGGCGCTGAGCAACCAAAAGCTGGTGCTCGACCAGATTTCTGCGCTGAACACCACCACCGGCGAGATGATCGCGGGCACCTCGGCGCGGCTCAAGTCGCAGTCTGCCGAGGTCTACGAGCAGGCCGCCGCCTCCACTGTCAGCGTGGAGCACCTCCAGACCGCTTTCAACAACGTCTTCCAGACGCTAGATATGATCGCCGATTTCAAGCACACCGCCCTGGACAACATGACCCGCACGATCAGCTTGCTGTCGGCGGAAGTTCAGAAGTCCACCACCTATCTCGATCGGGTCCGCAGTCAGGAGGCCATCGAAAGCACCGGTGATATCCTGCCCCTGGAGACCGAGAAGGACCGCTAACCAATGGTCGAGTCCGCGCGCCAAGCGCTCACCGAGCTCTACCGCCAGACCGGCGGCGACCGCTGGACGCGCGACGACGGCTGGCTGAGCCCAGGTGATCCCTGCACTTGGACCGGGATCACCTGTGACGCCGGGCGCATCACCCAACTGGCACTACCCGAGAACGGATTGGCGGGCACGCTACCAACCGAGCTCGGGCTGCTGGCCTACCTCACCCGTCTCGATCTCTCCGGCAACCGACTGAGTGGCCAGATCCCGCCGGAGCTGGGACACGCACGGCAGCTCGCGGTACTCGACCTCTCCGATAACCAGCTCCGCGGCCCGCTGCCCGAGCGACTGCGCCTGCTGCGGCGGCTGCGCATCCTCGACCTCCACCGCAACGACTTATCCGGACCGATCCCGGCGGCCTTGCGCGATCTCACCGCGCTGGAGCACCTCGATCTGTCCGCCAACCGATTTACGGGCACGGTTCCACCAGAGCTCGGGCGACTCACGCGCCTCGTCCATCTTGCTCTGGACCACAATCCGCTCAGCGGCCCGCTGCCTCTTGAGCTGATCCACCTCACCACCCTCGCGCACTTCTCCTTCAACCAGACACGGCTGCAGGAACGTCCCGATCCCGCCTTCCAGGCCTGGCTCGATACGATCGATCGCCTGGAGCGCACCGGCCTGCTCCACGCCGAAGTCGTCAGCCACGGCGGAGGAAACCTGGGGCTGGCCGCACTGGCGAGCGCCTCCACACTGGGCGCCGCCCTCGGCGCCGCGTGGCTCGTCGCGCTGCCCCTCTTCGGCCCGCTATTAGGCCCGATCGTGGGCGTGATGCTCTCGCTCACCGGCACCGCAGGCGCAGGTCTGGTGGGCAAACGGGTCTACGAGCTCACGCGCCGGCACACCGTTTCCGCCGCCGACGCGGAGACACCGACTGTCCCCGCGCTGCCCACCGAGGATGCGGCGCTGCGTGAGGCCCTGCGTCAAGAGCTCCGCACGTTAGTCGTCAATGCTGAGCGCGAGCTGCCGCCCGATGTCGCCGCCGAGGTCCGGGCCATCGAGGAGACGCTACACTTCATCCTCGCCCGGCTGGAACGGCTCAGCAGCGGCGACGCTGACGCCTACGTGATCCGCCAGACCATCCGCGACTACCTTCCCGAAGCCCTGGCACCCTACCGGGCGATGCCGGCAGACTTCGCTCAGGCGCGGCCGCTACAGGCTGGCAAAACCGCCCACGACCACCTCCTGCAGCAGCTGGAAACGCTCCACGGCGGCCTGCAGGAGATCGCTGCCCAGGTGCCCGAGCAGGACGCCCAGCGACTGCTGGTACACGGCAGGTTCCTCAGACAGAGGTTCCAGAAGTCAGAAGACTGGATGGAGGCGGAGGACCCGGGCTAGTCATTGGTCCGGCTCCGTACCAAAGACCCAGTCCCAGACGGGGGAGCTTACCCCGAACCGCTGGTCCGGCGTCTGGGTGTGGTGCCGCCAGTGATGCTGGCGCACCTGCTTGAAGTAACCCCGCCGCATCCGGAAGTGGTGCGTTGCGTAGTGGGTCAGATCGTAGGCTAGATACCCCAGCGTAAAGCCGGCGAAGACCGGGGCAATCCACGCCGGGCGCCCTATGAGCACCGCCAAGACCAGGTAGAACAGCCCGTAAAAGGTCAAGCCCAGCGGCAGGCTCACCGGGGGCGGCATCACCAAACGCGTCTTGCTCTGCGGCTGGGCGTGGTGGACGCCGTGGAAGAGGAAGGAGAGCCGCTCCTGCCAGGACGTGCGTGGTCTGAAGTGAAAGATGAAACGATGCAGCACGTACTCCACAAAGCTCCAGATCACCACCCCGGCAAGGAGCCCCCCAACCATCGCGGCGGGCCCTAACGCCGGCGTCGCCAATCCTCGCCCAAAGAAGACCACCGCTACTGGCAGCCAGATGACCACAACCACCAGCGGATGGATATGGGTAAAGAACTCCAAAACGTCTGACTTAAAGAGGCGGATCGGCTCACCACCCCGTTGAATCTGCGGATGCCCCACGCTGCCCCCCTTCTTCTGGCCTCAGGTTGAACAGAGTAACTCTGCCGCTACTGAGCCAGCATTATAAGCCTGACCAATTGCAAGGCAATCGCCCTACACATAATAACACGATTACCATCTTGCAATCATAGGCTATATGTCGTATACTGGAAGAGGAAATCCGATGTAGACGCTAAGTCTGCGAATTCAGGAGCAAGCGAGGAATATAGAAGATGAGTAAGCTAGACAAGATAGGACGGCTGATGGCGCTGCTGGTCGTGTTGGTGGTGCAGAGCTTGGCGATGCCGGTGGGGGCGAACGAAGCCCCACCGCCTGAAGCACTGACGATGTCGCAGTCGCCCGACATACCCGGGGACTATCCCGAGGTGCGGCTGGCGCCCTCGATCTACATGCGGCTGGCCCACG
>PWVB01000319.1 GCA_003562365.1 Anaerolineae bacterium | reverse complement strand
TCGGTTCCCCAGACCTCCATCATCAGCTGCTCGCGTGAGACCACAGTGCCTGGTGCAGCGAGGAGGACCAACATCAATGAGGCCTGCTTTGGGGTGAGCGGCTCCTGCTGGCCGTGCCAGATCAGAAAACGGTTCTCAGTGTCAAGACAGAGGCTCTCCCACTCAACGATCTCCCTTGCCCCCTGTGGCATAACACGTGCCAACCTGCGCATCAACTGCCCCGGAGAAAATGGGTGGCGGAGCGTACCGCTGGCCCGCGGTATCTGGTCCAGACGCATTCCCCTGCCCAACAGTAGAAAGGTCGTGATGGGGACAGGCACTTCATCCAGGCACTCGAAAAACCGGCTAATGTCAAAACGGATTGAGGGAACATCGACCAACAGAAGATCCGGAGGCTCATCATCGATGATCTGCAGCGCCTCGCGGCGCAGTCGCGCTAAGACGACCTCATAGGTCTGTTGAAGCGTAGGGAGCAGCTCTCGCTCTACCGAGCGGTGTGCAACAACAAAAAGAACACACTGTCGGTCCACAAGGCGCTCCTTTCCCCGCTGAAGGAGGTGACTGTCGATTTTCGCCTACTCAGTATACTGGGAAGCGTCGATGACACAAATCCGAAGGCGAACACAGGCCGATCGAGGAACTAAGGGACTCGGGTAGTGGACAGCCTGTGAAGTCGGCTGAGGTTACGTTCGCCCCACAAACGCTTTGACTGTGTCTCAGACGGATGATGATGCGTGAATCGGGTCTGCCTCGCGCCGCCTGCGGACAGCTAGCCTCAATTGACGTGCTTAACGAACCCGTTATGATACCAACCACATCGTGTGTACTTATCAGGAAACGAGAGGAGGCCAATGCATATTGCGTTTCTGAATCCTCAGGGGAACTTTGATCCCCAAGATAGCTATTGGACAGAGCACGCCGACTTCGGTGGACAGCTAGTCTATGTCAAGCAGGTGGCCCTGGCAATGGCAGAGTTAGGACACACCGTAGACATTCTAACCCGCCAAATCCTCGATCCAGAATGGCCTGAGTTCAGAACACCAGAAGATCGCTATACAGGCGCTCCTAATGTGCGAATTCTTAGACTCCCAGCAGGGCCCCCAGCGTTTCTGCGGAAGGAGTTGCTGTGGCCCCACCTGGTGCAGAACTGGGTGCCGAACATCCTGGATTTCTACGCCAAGGAAGGCGGACTCCCACAGGCCTTCACCACCCACTATGCTGACGGCGGCTTGGCTGGCGTGCTGATCGAAGATCGGACAGGGACTCCTTTCACCTTTACGGCGCATTCGTTGGGTGCGCAGAAGATGGACAAACTGGGCGTGACGCCGGAGAATCTGGAAGAAATGAATGCTTATTATCACTTTGCCCGTCGCCTAGTGGCGGAGCGCTTGAGTATGAACCGCTCGGCGGTCAACGTGACCAGCACCCATCAAGAGCGATTCGAGCAGTACGCCCATCCCGCTTATCACGATGCCGTTGACGTCACCGATGATCAGCGCTTTGCGGTCATTCCCCCCGGCGTCAACTTAGCGATCTTCGACAAAGAGGTAGTGAACGCTAACGAAGACAAGACGCGGGCCCACGTTCGCGCGATGTGCCAGCGTGATATCGTCTCGAGTCGCCAGGAGCTGCCCGCCGTGGTGGCCTCCAGCCGTCTCGATCCGAAGAAGAACCTCATCGGCCTGGTCCGCGCCTTCGCACAGTCACCGGCGCTACAGTCTCGCGCCAATCTTCTGCTTTTCAGCGGTGCGCTCGACGATCCATTGCACGACGACAGCCAGGCCAGCCCCATCGAACGCCAAGTGTTGGTGGAGATACGCAAGGTCGTCGAGGCGCACCACCTCTGGGGAAAGATTGGGGCTTTTGCGCTCCGTGGGCAATCCTCGTTGGCAGCTGCCTACCGTTTCCTTGCGGAGCAGGGCTCGGTCTTTGCACTTACGGCACTCTACGAACCCTTCGGGCTTGCGCCTTTGGAAGCCGCCGCAGCCGGCCTCCCCCTGGTCGTGACCAAGAACGGTGGGCCAAGCGAGAGCTTGCGGGATAGGGGAGTTGAGTATGGCGTCCTAGTCGATCCAGAGGATCCCCAGGAGATCGCGCGAGGCTTGCTGCGCTTGTTGGAGGATCGGGACACCTGGGTAGCCTTCGCGCAGCGCGGACGTCAGCGGGTGCTGGCGCATTATACCTGGGAACGGACAGCCGAGGGATACTTGACCCACCTACGGGCGATTGTCGCTGCCCCTGAGGCCAGACGGGCGGAGCCGCTGCTACCGATCCATCCATATTTCAGCGATCCCACCGCCGGCGAAGACGTTGGCCTCGACGAACTCCAAAACTACTACCTGGACAGGCTACGCTGAAAGCGCCAGGGACAACGACGATGACGCTCAAAGCGCCCGATGGCACGCTGGACCTTCTCGCCATTGGAGAAGCCTTAGTGGACTTTGTCTCGTTGGACAAAGTCGAGGCACTAAGCCAAGCGGGATCATTTGAGCGGCATATAGGCGGCTCCCCAACGAACATCGCCGTCAATATGACGCGATTGGGGGGACGCTCGGGCATCGTCGCCCGAGTCGGCGACGATGCATTTGGTCGGTTTCTGCGCGCCAAGCTGGATTGCCTGGGGGTGGTTACCGCGGGTTTGCGTACCGATCCCCACGCTCGTACTTCACTGGTGTTCGTCGCACAGACAAACGGTACGCCCGACTTTCTAGCCTATCGTGATGCCGACTACCATCTCGAGCCTGCGGACATCGATGAAGCGCTAGTCGCCAGTGCACGGATCATTCACACCTCCACCTGGCCGCTATCCAAAGAGCCAGCCCGGTCAGCTGTGGACCACGCCCTCCGCCTGGCCCAATCCGAGGGTCGGCTGATCTCCGTTGACCCCAACTACAGCCCGCGAGTCTGGCCCAGGCGCAAGGAGGCCTTGACAATTCTGGGCGAGATGTTGAAGTATGCCAGCCTGACCAAGCCCTCAATGGATGATGCGCAGCGGCTTTTCGGACGTGGCATGACCCCTGAAGCTTACATCGCGCGTTTCCACGAACTCGGCCCTGCGGTGGTTGTTTTAACCATGGGGGCGAATGGCCTCCTGCTCTCTGAGGGGGGTAGACTCACGCATGTCCCAGCCCGCCCTGTTCAGGTCGTAGACGTGACCGGTGCCGGGGACGCCTTCTGGTCGGGGTTTCTGGTCGCGCTTTTGGACGGATATCCGCTGGAGCGCTGCGCCTATGTGGCGCGGGAGGCTGCGGAGCTTAAACTGAGGCAGATAGGGCCACTGCCCGAAGGCGTGAACCGCCAAGAGCTCTACCGTCAGGCAACAGGATAGGGCGACCGACAGCGCTCGACGACGCTAGCCCTACGGCCCTAATCTCGCGAGCAGCGGTGGCAACAGCGCGTTCCAGTCGTAGGCTTGAGCGAACGCGTAGGCGCGCTCGCCCCACGCCTCACGCGCGATGGGGTCGCGGGCCAAGGTTATACAAGCATCCGCAATAGCCGTCGGTGTATCCGCCAGGATCATAGCCCGCTCAGGTTCGCGGAATCCCTCAGCACCCATGGCGGTCGTCACGATCGCCTTGCGCATCGCTGCTGACTCCAACAACTTTAGCCGAGTCCCTCCCCCTACCAGCAACGGGACCACATAGACCGTAGCCGCCCTGATATAGGGTCGGGTGTCGGACACGCTCCCGGTGATCACTACGCCGGGAAGCTCGCTCAACTGGTTCAAACGGTGATGCGGATTGCGCCCCACAACATAGTAATGCGCCTCGGGAAGTGCCGCGCGCACCTTTGGCCACACCATCTCGGAGAACCAAAGCACGGCATCCACGTTGGGCCTGAAATCCATCGTCCCGGTGAAGACGAAGGAGGGCTGTGCCAGTAGCGCCTGTTTTTCGAATGCCCCATAGGCAGCGACATCGATGCCGTTGGAGATGACCAACGGATCGACAGCCGGGGCAATGGCCCGCAGGGCTTCCGCATCGGCCTCGGACACAGCGACAACGAGGTCGGCGCGCTGGCAGACAGCAGCTTCGTAACGCCGCAGCCGGCGCCACTGAACCGCAGAGTAGACACCGCCCAACCAGCGTCGGGGACGGACCCACCCACTGCCGGTCCAGCCCGCCCGGGAAGCGCGCTGCTGAAGCAGGTATTCGCAATTATGGTCATCAAAAATGATCTTGACGGGCGACTCGGACGAAACAAAAGTCAGATAAGGCGACATCTCCAAACCCTCGATCAGGAGCCAGTCGAAGGACATCTCGGTCAGCCAGATCCGCAGGCGCTTCGCGAAGGCGTCGCTGTAGAGACGTTCTGCGAGATCAGGCCGGTTAGTGAAAAATAGATCGCGTAGTCGATCGCGTGTCGACCGAGAAGGTTGGCGGAGGATGGCACCGCGCGCCAGGCAACGGGCCAAGCGCGGATCAAGCGTCAGCACCTGATCGGAGGCCGCAAAGGAGAGCAGTGACACCTGGTGATCCGCCGCAAGACCTTGGAGCAGCCCCCAGTTTCGCAAAGCGGTACCCTGCCGAGGCGGGTAGGGTACCTGCGGCGTCAGGACCAGAATAGAGGCCACAGCTCTTTCCTAGCCCATTCGCAGGCGCGCGATGGCCGAGGCAACAGCCAGCGCAACGTGCAGGCCCCAAGTGAGAATACCCGAAAGCCCCCACAAACTGCCGCGTAGAAAGGTCATCAGCTGTAGCAAACTGAGGCCAAGCGATGGAAGCGCCCCCACCACGATGCCAGCACTGACGATCCACCAAAGATGCCGTCCATATCGTCGTCCCACCAATCGCCAAACGGCCTCCGCGATCAGCGTGCCAGCGAGCGGTGAGAGAAAGAGCAGAAACCACCAGATTCCAAGGGCTGGCAGGAGACTTGCTATGCCCCCCAGCACCACCGCAGCGATCGCAGCCACCGCATAGTCAGTGGGACCCGTCTGCTCAAACCGCCGTTTGTGGCCCCGTTGACAATCGGGACACATGTAGCCTACGGGGGTACGTCGGGCGCACTTGACGCAAATAGGCGTCTCGCACTGATAGCACCGCAGAACCGTCTCCACCTTGGGATGCCACCGACAATAGAGGGTGGGCTCGGGGTAGGGATTCTCGGAATGGGAGTGGTTCATACGCGCCTCCAATGTCGTTCCTCGTGATCCGAAGCCGCAGCGGCTGGATACCAGGACGCTTGGAGGCTCCTATACGATGCCCTCAGCAGGTCCGCAGCGCATACGATCGTCAATCTTGGGCCTTTCCGTTGCGGGGAATCAGCCGCTCGACCAAGGTTCGGTAAAAATCGTTGCGGCTGCGGAGGCGCAGAAAACGTACCTGGACCGCACTGCGTTCAATACGCACGCTGTCACCGTTCAGAAGCTCCCCCTCCATTCGACCGTCGACGGAGAGCATGCCGGGGATCTCCGTCTCCAGTTCAACCCTCACAACGGCATCGGCATCCAGGACAAGCGGACGCTCCATACTCAAGTGCGGGGCTGCGGGCACCACCAGAAGATTCTCCAACCACGGGGGCAGGATCGGTCCCCCCACCGCGTAGGCATAGGCTGTCGATCCGGTAGGAGTCGCGAGGATTAGAGCATCGGCGACGTACCGCGTCATCAGCGCGCCATCAACGTAGGTATGGAGGCGCACCGTACGTGCCAAGGCGCCACGACTGACAACCGCATCATTCAATGCATGCTCCTGCGCGATCGGCACGCCATCGCGAATTTGTGTAACGCAGAGCATCATTCGCACTTCTACCTCAGCCTCACCCGCCAGTACCCGAGCCAGGGTAGACTCCCAAGCCTCAGGCGGGGCCTCGGTCAGGAAGCCGACCCTGCCCAGATTGATGCCCAGAATCGGTGTCGCAGCAGGGGCGGCCTTCTGCGCCGCTCGCAGGATGGATCCGTCGCCGCCCAACGTGATCAGCAGATCGGCTGATGCCTCAGTCGTGGGATATTCCGGTATCGTGCACAACCAGACATCTATACCTCGTTCCCTCAGCCACGCTGCAATAGCTCGCGCCAGTGGCAAGGATCGCTCGATGCGGGCATTATAAGCCAAGCCCACCGCCTGAAGAGCAACCACATCCAGCGTCTCGCTGGCGGAGTCTGGCCTTGTTGGCGTCTCGATCACGTGAGTCTGCCCTCCATCCTGTGAGCTAGGTCTGTAATGCTGTCTTCAGCGTGGAAACTACACGCGCCACAGGGACCATTGTCTGCTCGCCGCTAACCATATTCCGGAGGGTGACTTCACCCCGGTCAAGCTCATCTTCTCCAATGATGATCGTCAGCTTGGCATCACGCCTGTCGGCGTGCCGCAGTTGCGATCGCAGGCTGCCTCCCATCGAGATCTGAGCTGCAAGACCCGCCTGACGGATGTCGGTCAGCAGCTGGACCGCGTAGAGACGGCTTGCCGCCCCGAGAAAGGCAAGATAGATTGGTGGGTAAGGCGGTGACGGCACTTCGGTGGCCTGATCCTGCATCACCATCACCACGCGTTCTATGCCGGCAGCGAAGCCTACCGCCGGGGTCGGAGGGCCTCCCAGCAGCGCCACCAGCCCATCATACCGACCACCGCCGCATACAGCCGCCTGGGCACCGATTCCCTCAGCCCAGACCTCGAAGACCGTCTTGGTATAGTAATCGAGACCGCGCACTAGACGGTGGTTGAGAGTGTAAGGCTTGCTCAGGGCATCAAGATACTCGCGCAGTTCGGCAAAGTGCTCAGCACACCCCTCACACAGCATCTCAATGATCCTCGGCGCTGTCGCAATGACCGGCTGGCACTGATCGCGTTTGCAGTCCAGAAGCCGCAGCGGATTCTGGACCAGCCGACGTTGGCAGTCCTGACAGATGACATCGTGATGCACGTGGTAGTGAGCCTGCAGCGTCTCAACGTAGCTGGGGCGGCACTGAGGGCATCCCGTCGAGTTGATCTGAAATGAGAGGTTCTCAAGGCCGAGCGCCTCAAAAATATCCCAAGCCAGCGACATCACCTCTAGGTCCGCCAGGGGGCTGTCAATCCCAAGGATCTCAGCGTTGAACTGGTGCAGCTGTCGATAGCGCCCCGCCTGGGGCTCCTCATAGCGGAAGGCCGGCCCCGTCGAGTAAAGCTTGACCGGCTTGGGCCAAACCTGTAGACCGTTCTCAATGTAAGCGCGAATGACCCCGGCTGTAAACTCGGGTCGCAAAGCAATGTCACGCCCCCCTTTATCCTTGAACGCGTACATCTCCTTCTCGACAGCATCGGTGGCTTCACCCAGCCCCCGTGTGAAGAGCTCGGTCATCTCGAAGATAGGGACATCGATACGCTCAAAGCCGTAGTTGCAGGCAATCTCGGACACGACCGCTATCAGATGCTCCCAATAGGGTTGGTCCTCAGGAAGAATGTCTTGCGTGCCTTTAGGACGGGTATACTGCACCATTTATTTATGACCTCTTGTTCTCCGCGGAAGGCTGATTATGTCCGTCGCGCGGCTCGCCTCAGTTGGCAGCATTATAGGCGATCTAAGTAGGGATGACAAGCGCCGGGTCAACGGCGTCCTTAGTGACTGGACAGCAATAAAGAGTATGATACCATCATCAGGATTGGCGCTTGACAACGACAACGCTGTTCACACGATCTGGGTGAGCAATAAATGTGCGCATGAATGATGTTTGGGCCTCTTTCAGCCCCCGCGCTGATGTGGGACGAGCCAATGGGTGGAGGAAATACCAATGACGCTAGATGAGATTATGAAGGCTACGGAAGCAGAGATGCTGGTCCCGCCGCCTTATAACATAGATCTTGAGACCGCCTGTGCTTCCGATCTTATGAGCGATGTCCTGGTCTTCACTAAACCCCAGATGCTGCTTGTCACAGGATTGACCAATCCCCAGGCAATCCGCACCGCCGATATGGCGGAAGCGCCAGCGGTTCTGTTCTGTCGGGGCAAGTATCCACCGCGGGAGACCCTTATGCTCGCCGAGGAGATGGGTATCGCCATCCTGCTCTCGCCCTATACGATGTTTGAGACGGCGGGCCTGCTCTATGCAGCAGGACTCAAAGGGATTGGCAAACTGCCTATATTGCGGGCGGAGCGATGAGACGTGACCCGATCCGTGGATGCTGACGATAATCGGCGCATTGGCCTCAGTTAGGGCGCCGAACGGTAGGGCGCGATGAAGCAACGATTCGCACTTCTGGGGTTTATGGGCCGGGGAGATGCGCTGTCCAAGCTCCACGAACTCGTTCGAGAGGTCAGAGTCTCGCGCGTTATGACCACCGCGGTCCTGACCTTGCCACCCGACGCGACAATGCGAGAGCTTAAGGATTTGCTGCGCGAGCATCGCATCTCAGGGGCCCCGGTGGTTGAGGATCAGAAGCTTGTTGGTGTCGTCAGCATTGAGGATCTGATTCACGCCCTAGAGACGCAGCAGCTGGATGCCAAAATCAGAGACTATATGACCCGTGAGGGACTGGTGACTGCCCATCCCCAGGAGCCGGTGATGGAGGCGCTACGACGGTTTGAAGTCACAGGTATCGGACGGATGCCGGTCATCGATGCCCGCGACAAGCTGGTAGGCATCGTCACTCGTGGAGATATCACCGTGGCCCTGCTCCATGCATTGCAGGACCTCTACAATGAAGCGGAAGCGATGCAAGATCGACCGCAGTACTTCTTCGAGGCTCTGGAATCGGAGAATACTAGCCTTCAGCTTCGCTATCGCGTTGCCAAGGGCGATTTCTCCGGCGGCGGAGACGCCTCGGCAAAGATAAAACGTGCCCTGCTAAGAATTGGGGGCTCTCCTCAGTTAGCCCGCCGGGTAGCTATAGCGACCTACGAGGCCGAGGTCAACCTGATCATCCATACTCACGACGGCGGCCTGATCCTCGCCGATATCCAGCCAACGGAAATAACGGTGGTCGCGCAAGATTCCGGTCCGGGGATTGCCGATGTGGACCTCGCCAGGCAGCCGGGATACTCGACGGCGACGCCAGAGATACGCGAGATGGGATTTGGCGCCGGCATGGGACTGACCAACATCGAGCGATGTACCGACAAGATGAGCCTGTGGTCCGCGTTAGGTGTTGGAACCCGGCTGCAGATGATCTTCAAGGTGTCGCCTGAGGAGACCGGCGAAGCTGATAAGACCTGATCGCCGTGAGGCAAAGTTATCAAATCGAGTCGGTGGAAGGAATGGACAAGATGAAGGTAAGCGATGTCGTGGAGCGCTTGGGATGGCGCGTGCTCGCCGGTGCTGATGAACTGGAAGCCGAGATCAACGGAGGTTACGCTGCCGACCTTTTGAGCTGTGTGATGGCTGGAGCCGAAGCCGGTGACCTATGGATCACCCTTCAGACTCACACCAACATCGTTGCCGTTGCCTCGCTACTGGGTTTGTCGGCGATCGTGGTGGCCGAAAACGCCGTTGTGCCGGATAGTACTCTGCAGAAGGCGGAGCAGCAGACGATGCCGTTGCTTTCGAGTCCTGATCCAGTCTACGAGACGATTGTGCAGCTGATCACCCTGGGCATCTGACCATTGTCCCGCAAGGCGCCAGCTTATGGGCATGCGTGCCTACAGGGCTGACCTGCACGTACATACGCTGCTTTCAGCGTGTGCAGAAGTCGAGATGATTCCGCCGCTGATCGTGGCGGAAGCACTTTACAAAGGATTGGACGTCATCGCGATCACCGATCACAACGCGACCGATAACGCCCTGGCGGTGAGGGCTGCGGCGTACGGGACCGACTTGACCGTATTGCTCGGAATGGAACTACAGACCCGTGAGGAGGTTGACCTCCTCTGTATCTTTGCGGATCCAGCTACATTGGCCGTCTGGCAGGGGCTGGTCGACGGATGGATCCCGCCGCTCGAGAATGACCCGGAGCGCTTCGGTCCCCAGTATATCGTAGACGCTGAGGGCAACTTTGTGGATGAGGAACTGCGGCTTTTGCAGGGACCCACGACGGTGGGGTTGGACGAGGCAGCCCGGCGCGTACGGGAGCTCGGTGGATTGGCCATCCCAGCACACATTGACCGCACTAGCAACGGGTTGATGGCCATGCTCGGTCTCTGGCCCCCAGAGTTGGAGGCGGATGCGGCGGAGGTTTCAGCTAACCTGAGGCCTAGCCAGGCGCGACAGCAGTTCAGGTACCTCCCGCCGTCGTTGCCGTTGATCAGCAGTTCCGACGCACATTGGCTGGCCTGGATCGGCACGGCAATGACGATTTTCGAGTTGAGTGCCCCGCCAACGCTGCAGGAGTTGCGACGTGCCCTCCAGGGAATCGGAGGACGCCGAGTTTACGTACCCTGAGGGCTGACGAGCAAAGTCGGGCAGAATGTCATTGCCAGCACCAAGAGGGAAGGTATAATCCGTGATGGCCTATCATAGGCATCATCCTTTTTAAGCACGGGGGGCCTGTGGGGCGAAAGAAGTTTGCCCTTGGTAACAAGGCGGTAGCAGTCGGCCAACCGATGTCCGTCTTCTAGATAATTCTGCATCCTTCAGAGGGGTACGCTAGGGGAAGCATTGTCAGATAAGAGGTGAGAGGTATGAGCGTAACAGCAGATCAGGTGACCTCAGACAGTATAGCGCTTATCCCAGAGGAACAGGAGGTACTGGACCGCATCATCACCGAGAATCGAGACCGACCCGGTGTGACGATGGTGGTCTTGACTTTAACGCAGGAGCAATTGGGATATGTGTCGCCCCCGATGCAAGCGTATATCTCCGGGGCCCTGGGCGTGCCCCTAAGCCATATCTACGGCGTGTTAACCTTCTACTCCTTTTTCAGAATGAGCCCCATTGGGCGCCACAAGATCAACATCTGTATGGGTACGGCTTGCTATGTTCGGGGTGGCCCAACCTTGGTGGACAAATATCAGCAGGTCTTGGATATCAAGCTCGGCGAGACAACTGCGGATAACCGCTTCACCCTGGAGATTTGCCGCTGCGTCGGCGCTTGTTCGCAGGCGCCGGTGGTGATGATCGACGACAACGCGATCGGCCGCGTTAAGCCTCAGGACATCGCCAAGACTTTGCGGGACTATGCCTAAGTCTCGTGGGACCGAATTTGGGTCCAGATGGACTATGCCTGGAACCTATGACTTTGACGGTCGGAGGTATGCGTTCAGCATCTGCGGGCGTTGTGGATGACTGTCTTTCGAGATCTATCGCAGCATATCCTCGACATTGTTGAGAACAGCATCACGGCCGGCGCGACGTTGGTGTACCTTGATATCGTCGAAGACCCGGCAGCTAACCAAATGGTGATCGCGGTCCGGGACAATGGTCGGGGGATGGCGCCGGAGATGCTGATCCAGGTTGCAGATCCTTGGGTAACGACCCGCACAACCCGCAAGGTTGGTCTGGGCATCCCATTTCTAAAACAGACAGCGGAGATGTGCGGGGGGAACTTCAAGGTTGAATCCAAACCGAGGCATGGAGCGTTGATCCAGGCAACGTTCGCGCTGGACCACATCGACCGTCCCCCGCTTGGAGATCTGATTGGAACGCTGTTGTGCATTGTGGTAGGCAATTCGCAGCTCGATCTGGTATATGATCACCGAGTAGGCGAACAGGCGTTTACTTTTCGCACGCGGGAGATACGGGACATCCTGGGCGCCGATGTTCCACTGTCGGATCCAGACGTGTTGGGGTTCATCCGGAACGCGCTGGCAGAAGGGCTCAGTTCAATCGAAAGCAGGGCTGGGGTAGACGTTAAAGCTGGGCATTGAGTCGTTCTGTTTAGTCTGGCCACAGTTTCAGACATCATCGTTGTATCAGACATCATCGTTGTAGAGGTATTAGAGCTGTTGTCACGTTTTAAAGTAGGAGGAATCCAAAATGAAGAGCTTGGAAGAACTGCGAAAGATCAAGGAGCGCGCGCTTGAGCGGCGGAAGCTGTCAGGGGAGGGCGCGCGTGCACGGATTGTAGTGGCGATGGGAACCTGTGGCATCGCTGCCGGCGCCCGAGACACGATGAGCGCGATATTGGGAGAGCTGGAGAAACAGGACATCGCTAACGTGATCGTAACCCAGACTGGCTGCATCGGCCTGTGCGAGTACGAGCCGATCGTCCAGATCCAGGTTGGAGATTCGGAGACGGTCACCTACGGCAATATCAGCACCGACCGGGTTCCCACGCTGATTGAGACTCATATCGTCGACGGCGAACCTGTTGAGGCGTGGAAGGTCAGGAAGTAGCAGCATCGCTACACCGCCTGGCACACTACCTGAGGAGGGATAATGGCTCGTCGCGCGCATATCATTCTTAGTGGGACAACAGCACAAGTGCAGAAAGTCAAAGCGGCTTTTCTGGAGAGCCTCGATGAATTTGGCCTCACCGATGAGGTTGATGTGCTTGAGGCTGCCGAGATGACCGTGTCACCACGGGGGGTAGAGGCAGTTGTCTATCCTGACGTTGTCCACTATGTCCAGTTGACGCCTCAGGATGCACCGACGATCGTCGAGGAGCATCTATACAAGGGCCGCCCTGTTGGGGAGCTAATCTACGAAGAACAGATCGTGGAGCCGCTGGAAGCGCCTTCGACAAAAGAGGTGCGCGTCGTTCTGCGCAATGTGGGCAAGATTAACCCCGAGCGCATCGACGACTACATTGCTGAGGATGGATATGCTGCCCTGGGAAAGGTCCTGACGGAGATGAGCCCGGAGGACGTGATTGCGGAAATCAAGCGATCAGGCTTGCGGGGACGCGGGGGAGCCGGATTCCCCACCTGGCTTAAGTGGACCTTCGCGCGACAGAGCTCCGCAGATGAGAAATACGTCATCTGTAACGGAGACGAGGGCGACCCCGGCGCCTTTATGAACCGTCGGGTCCTTGAGGGCGATCCGCACGCGGTCATTGAGGGTATGGCAATTGCAGCCTACGCAATAGGTGCCAGCCAGGGTTATTTTTACGTTCGCGCCGAGTACCCAATTGCCATCAGAATGCTCCGGATCGCTCTCGCCCAAGCGCGCGACTACGGGCTATTGGGCGAGAGCATCTTCGGCACCGATTTCGGTTTCGATCTTGAGGTGAGAATGGGCGCCGGCGCCTTCGTCTGTGGCGAGGAGACGGCCCTGATGCAGTCCATTGAGGGCAAGCGCGGTCAACCGCGGACCCGCCCTCCTTACCCTGCGACATCCGGTCTATGGGACAAGCCCACCAACATCAACAATGTCGAGACCTATGCCAACGTACCTCAGATCCTGCTCAAGGGTGGTGAGTGGTTCGCATCTATGGGAACCGAGAAGAGCAAGGGCACAAAGACCTTTGCCATTGCCGGTAAGGTGGCTCGCACCGGCCTGATCGAGGTACCCCTGGGCATCACCGTACGCGAGATCGTCTACGACGTCGGCGGCGGCGTTCTGAATGACAAGGCGTTTAAAGCCGTGCAGACGGGTGGGCCGATGGGCGGATGCATCCCCGAGCAATATCTGGATATGTCTGTCGACTACGAAACGCTGGCGGAGGTCGGCTCGATTATGGGCTCCGGCGGCTTTGTCGTGATGGACGAGGAAACGTGTATGGTCGACATCGCCCGGTTCTTCATTGACTTTGCGCAAGAGGAGTCTTGTGGCAAATGCGTGCCTTGCCGCGTGGGGACCCGCAAGATGTTGGAGACCCTCAACCGCATCTGCGGTGGGGAGGGGAAGCCCGGGGATATCGAGACGTTGGAAACTCTGGGGCAGTACGTCACGCTCGGCTCCCTATGTGGGCTAGGCCAGGGTGCCCCGAACCCGGTGCTCAGCACAATTGAGCATTTCAGGGAAGAATACGAAGCCCACATTTACGACAAGCGGTGCCCGGCAAAAGTCTGTCGGGCCCTGATCAAGTACGAGATCGATCCGGTGACCTGCATTGGTTGCACGCGCTGCGCGCGCAACTGTCCGGTGAGCTGCATCACCGGCGCACCGCGCGAGGTTCATGTCATCGATCAGGATATCTGCATCCGCTGCGGCATCTGCGCGCAGGTCTGTCCGGTCGATGCTGTAAGCGTCGAATAGAAAACTGAGCATCGGACTCTCATCAACGTCAGAGAAAGGGGTAAGTATGGAAGAGGTCTTAGCCATCACAGACAAGGTGGTTGACAAATACGGAGGGGACCCGGAGTCTCTGGTTGAGGTCCTGCGCGAGGTCAATGATAAGAGCGGCTATCTGAGCCGTGAGCATCTGGCGCGGATCGCTGAGCGACTGAGCCAGCCACTGAGTAAGGTATACGGCGTTGCCAGCTTCTACAGCCTGATTAACCTCGAGCCTCTTGGGCAACACGTGATCCGTTTCTGCCAGGATGCCCCTTGCCATATCGTAGGGGGCCGCGAGGTTTGGGAAGCTTTGGAGAAAGAATTAGGCATCCCCTTTGGAGAGACAACGTTGGATGGGCAGTGGTCGCTCCTGACCACCAGCTGCATCGGTGCGTGCGCCGTAGGTCCCGTGATGATGGTCGATGACGATATTCACGGCAATCTAACGCCGGAGAAGGTCCGGGATATCATTGCTGACTATCGTGAGCAGGACGAAAGGGCGACCGCAACGGCGGTGCAAGGAGGTCAAGTATGATTCGGTCAAGCGTCCTGATTTCCGGTGATCCCATCAGCCTCTCCCGAGGAGCCGAGGAGACAAAACTCGCGATTGAGGCTGAGCTGGCCTTCTATGGACTGGAGGATGAGGTGCAGGTGGGGTATACGGGAAGAGTCAGCCGCACCGACGTGGTACCGGTGGTGGTTGTCTATCCTGACGAAACGGTCTACGGTCCGGTCTCAGCTGACGATGCCGCCGAGTTGGTCGAAGAGCATTTGTACAAGGGGCGCGTCGTTGAGCATCTCAGAGTGGCTCAGGAGGTCGCCTCTGCTGAAATCGACACGCTGGATCCCGAGGGCGCCACGCTCTACGGCCAGAAGCGGGTAGTGCTCAACCGCGCTGGCAGGATTGATCCATATAGCGTCGATGACTACATCGCTTATGATGGTTATTTCGCTTTGGGACAGGCGCTCGCGGAGATGACCCCTGACGAGGTCCTGGAGGAGGTCAAGGCCTCCAACCTACAGGGTCGCGGGGGTGCGGGGTTCCCTACTGGGCTCAAGTGGACCTTCGTCGCGCAACAGCCGGAGACGACACGCTATATCGTGTGCAACGCGGATGAGTCTGAGCCTGGAACCTTCAAGGATCGTCTGATCATCGAAGGAGATCCGCACGCGGTGCTGGAGGGCATGGCGCTGGCAGGCTATGCGGTTGGGGCCTCCGAGGGCTGGATCTACATCCGGGGTGAATATGCGATGGCCAAAGATATCCTCAACCACGCCATCGAAGCGGCCGAGCGGCTGAACCTGCTGGGTGACAACATCTTGGGCAGTGACTTTTCCTTCCACATACACGTCCACGCCGGGGCCGGCGCCTATATCTGCGGAGAAGAGACAGCGCTTCTGAACAGCCTAGAGGGGAAGCGAGGTTCGCCGCGCATCCGCCCACCTTATCCCACGGTTCGGGGCTTCCGCGACAAACCCACGGTCGTCAACAATGTCGAGACGTTGGCCAACGTCCCGCCGATTGTGTTGCACGGTGCAGACTGGTTCCGTGCCATCGGCACCGAGCGTAGCCCCGGCACCAAGGTCTATACAATGCTCGGCGACGTCAATCTGACTGGCCTTGTAGAGGCCCCAATGGGGACCACCTTGCGCGAGATCATCGACATCTACGGTGGCGGTATAAAAGGGGGCAAAGCTTTCAAGGCTGCCCAGACTGGTGGGTCCGCCGGTACCATCATTCCAGCCGATCTGTTGGACGTCCCGATGGATTTCGCTTCCATGCGGGAACATGGAGCAGGACTGGGCAGCGGGGCGCTGCTGATCTGCGATGAGAACACCGACATTGTTGACCTGGCCTACGTCCTGATTCGGTTTTTCCGAACCGAATCGTGCGGGAAATGCACTCCGTGCCGGGTCGGTAACGTCCAGATGCTAGAGTCACTGGAGCGCTTGCGAAAGGGTATGGCCCGTCGCTCCGACCTGGAGCGGTTGGAGGAGATCGCGACATACGTTGAGAGCGCCTCCTTCTGTGGGTTGGGGCAGGCCGCGCCGGTACCGATCTTGACCGGCTTGCGGTATTTCCGCGATGAATTCGAGTCCCGGGTGCGGGACTGACTTTGATTCTATCTAAGGAGGCAAGGCACTTATGAGTGAGGTGCAACTTACGATTAATGGACAGCCGGTAGCGGCGCAGAGCGGACAGACCATCCTGGAAGCCGCGCAAGCTGCCGGCATTGATATCCCGGTTCTCTGTTACCATCCTTCGCTGACAGCCTGGGGCGCTTGTCGGATGTGCTTGCTTGAGGTCAAGGGTATGCGCGGTCTGCAGACCGCCTGTACCTGCCCTGTCGCCGATGGTATGGAGATTCAGACTGAGACGGAAGCTGCCGTTGAAGTCCGGAAGTTCGTGCTGGAGTTGCTCTTCTCCGAGCGCAACCACTACTGCATGTTCTGCCAATTGAGCGGGGACTGTGAGCTTCAGGACGCGGCCTACCGCTATGGACTCGACCACTTCACCTATCCGCGGCCCTATCAGAAATTGGGGGTCGACGCCTCGCGCAAGTACTTCCTTATGGACCAAAACCGCTGCATCCTCTGCACACGCTGTGTGCGGGCTTGCGCGGAGGTCGTTGCGAACCACACGCTAAACGTGCGAGAGCGTGGATTTGAGTCGATGATCACGGCCGATCTCAACGTCCCCTTCGGCGACTCTAGCTGTGTGGAGTGCGGCTCATGTCTGCAGGTCTGTCCCACCGGCGCACTGGTCGATGCCCGCAGCGCCTACGGCGGTCGGGAGAAGGACGTCATGCACACCGAGACAACCTGTATGCAGTGCAGCATCGGCTGCACGCTTGATGTGGTCACACGCTATGATCGCCTGCTCCGGGTCGACGGCGTCTGGGAGGCTGAGCCCAGCCGCGGCCTGCTCTGTGTCGACGGGCGCTTCAAGCCACTCTACGACGATCGCAAGCGAATCACTCAGCCGATGATACGACGAGATGGCAAGCTCGTGGAAACCGGGTGGGAGGAAGCCCTGGACACGGCGGCGGCTCAGCTAAAGGCAGGCGACGTGCAGGGATTGGCGACTTGTGCCACAAGCAACGAGGCATTGACGGCCTTCCAGACCCTCTTCAACAAGATGGACGGCGAGGCCGGGCTGCTGGAACCGCTGGCCCCAGATCTGGACTACGGCACCAAGGCAAAGCTCGAGGACATCCTCGACGCCGACTTCATCGTCGTCGCTGGCGCTAAGCCGCTGGACTATCAACGGGTCGCGGGTTATTTTATCTACCGGGCAGGTGATCAAGGCGCGAAGGTTGCGGTGATCTCTGACTCCGAAACCGAAATGAGCGCGCGGGCGGATATGACCGTCTCCTATGCCGATGCCGATCAGGTCGTTCAGGCGGCTGCCGGCGCGCAGAAGATCGTCCTGATCTACAGTATAGGCATCAAGGGCAAAGTGTTGACGGCCTTCCGTCAGCTGAGCGAGCAGCTCTTCTATCTGGCGCTGAGCCCTGGACGCAACGAGCAGGGCGCCCGGGCGGTGGGCCTGCAGCCGCTGGCACTCAACAGGGCCGCAACCCGGTTCTTCCTGTTGAGCGAGCAATCAGAGCAGCCGGCGCTGCTGGATAAGCTGAATAGGGCCTTCACGATCGTCCAGGCGAGCTATCTGTCGCCGTTGGTAGAGCAGGCCGACGTCGTCCTGCCGGCCCCCCTCTGGTACGAGCGTACCGGGCACGTGACCAGCATCGAGGGTACGATCAAACCGTTAGTGGAGGTCTTGCCCAAGCCTGAGGGTGTGCGCGATGACGCGGAGATCCTCACAGCGCTGGCAGATCTGCTATAATTACTCGTGGACTAGAGCCAGAAAGGCAGACGTTCTGGAATGGGAAAGATTAAAGTTGCTTCGCAGTGGTTAGAATCCTGTGCCGGTTGCCATATGTCCTTCTTGGACATTGACGAGAAAATCGTGGAACTGCTCAAGCATGTTGAGCTGAGCTCTACACCGATCACAGATCTCAAGCATCCACCCGAGGAAGGGGTAGATGTGGGGATCCTGACCGGGGGCATTGGCAATGAGGAACAAGAAGAGGAAGCCAAGCTAATGCGCGAGCGATGCAAGGTTCTGATCGCGATGGGCGACTGCGCGGTAACCGGCGGGATCTGTACAATGCGCAACTTCTTCGACCTCGATGAGGTCTTGCGTCGTGGTTATATCGAGACCGAGAGCACTGTAGACGGTGAGATTCCTCAGCATGAAGATCTCACCCCGCTCAAGGAACAAGTAGCCGGGGTCGGAGATGTTGTGGACGTCGACATCTATCTACCGGGTTGTCCGCCCTCGGCTGAGGCGATCTGGTTCGTGTTGTCTGAACTGCTGGAAGGTCGGATGCCCAAGCTGGAAGGTGATGTGTTGAAGTACGGAATGGATGGGGAGTAGAGGCAATGGCAGAGAAAATCACGATTTCTCCAGTGACCCGCATTGAGGGGCACGCAAAGATTACCATTCACCTAAACGATGAGGGACAGGTTGAGAACTCCTTCTTCCACGTTGAGCAGTTCCGAGGGTTTGAGAAGTTCAGCGAGGGGCGGATGTTCTACGAGATGCCCCAGATCACGCCGCGAACCTGCGGGATCTGCCCGGTCAGCCACCACTTGGCGTCTATTAAGGCCTGTGATGTAATCGCTGGCACCACACCGACGTCGACCGCGCACAAACTCCGCGACCTGATGCACAAGGGCCAGATGATCCAATCCCACGGGATGCACTTCTTCGAGCTTGCCGGCCCGGACTTCGTTCTGGGTTGGGATGCCGATCCTAAGATTCGACACGTCGGTGGGATCATCGAGGCGAATCCCGATCTGGCGATTAAGGCAGTGAAACTGCGCGCCTTTGGCCAGGAGATCATAAAGCGTCTTGGTGAGCGCCGGGTGCATCCAATCTTCGGCGTTCCCGGCGGGGTAACCAAGCCGTTGATGCCCGACGATCGCGAATGGATTCTGAGTCAGTTGGATGATCATATCGCGACGGCTCAGGTCGGCATCGAGTTCTTCAAAGATTGGGTAATGGGCCACGCCGATATGGTCAGCGAGTTTGCCGCCTTCCCCTCAGCTTATATGGGTCTGGTTCAGGACGATGGTGCCCTGGAGCTGTACGACGGAACGCTGCGGATGGTGGACAAAGAGGGCATGCTACTGGAGGAGTTTGATCCCGCCAATTACCTCGACTACCTTGCCGAGCATGTCAACAATTACACTTATCTGAAAGCACCCTATTATAAGAAGTGGGGCTATCCAGAGGGTGTCTACCGCGTTGGGCCGTTGGGACGCTTGAACACAGCCAGCCACATCAGCACTCCGATCGCCCAGGGTGAGATGAAGATCTGGAAGTCGCTGAACGGTGGGAAGCCGGTTGAGGGCACTCTATACTTCCACTATGCGCGTCTCATCGAGCTCATCTATTCTTTGGAGCACGTCAAGGAGCTGATGGACGATCCCGATATCCTGAGTCGGGACGTGGCCAACCCCCAAGGCCAGATTACGGGCGAGGGCGTTGGCGTGCTGGAGGCGCCACGAGGTACACTGTTCCATCACTACTGGACCAACGATCAGGGCGTGATGACGAAGGCCAATATGATCGTCGCAACCGCCGGTAATGCGTGGGCGATGAACTACGCCGTCAACCTGGTCGCCAAACGTTACGTGGATGGCAACAATCTCCAGGAGGGCATGCTGAACCGCGTTGAAGGCGCGATCCGCGCCCACGACCCATGCCTCTCTTGCTCAACACACGCGATGGGGCAGATGCCTATCCACATCGAGCTGCTTAGCCCCGATGGTGAGGTCCTGGACACACTCCAACGCGATTGACTGATGCAGGCCGTCTGAGAGATGCAGCGATCTTGCTGGTGTTTCCTCAGCAGCCGGCAATGTAGACAACCGGAAAGCCTCCGGGAACCGGCGGACCGCACGTTCGCTGGCATCCCGGAGGCTTTTTGTGGGCCGGACGGTATCATGACAGCCTTGAAGTACGAACAAACCAAGATAAAATAGAGATAAATAGTTCATTTGCGGTCCCGGGGCATTGCTAACGATTCGCGGATGTGGTGCCGAGCGGGGACCTTTGGGAGCGAAATCGTGACCCCCACGGCAGATCGAATGAAGATGCGGACCCTGGTGGCTGGCTTCGGGAACCTCTATCGCCGCGATGATGGCGTCGCGCGCGTCGTGGTCAACACGTTGCGCGAACAGCTGGGCAGGTCACCCCTTGATGAGATGGACGACGGTTTCAGCGAACTGGGCCAAGCGGTGGACACCGTTATCTTACACCAACTGGTGCCTGAGTTGGCAGAGGATCTGCGCTATTATGATCTGGTCATCTTCGTGGATGCACACGTCGGGACCGGTTTTGAGACGCCCATTCACGAGGAGGCGCTCGCAGTGACCTACCGCACGCCCTTCGTCTACCATCAAACCCACCCTTCCACCATCTTGGCGCTTACCCGGCATATGTATGGGCGAGCACCAGAGGCGATCCTCTTGTCTGTGCTCGGCCACGATTTCGATTTCGGTGTGGGCCTTTCTGATTCAACCGCTGCGTTAGTTGAGCCGACGGTAGACCGGATACAGGCACTGATTCGGGAGTTTTCGCCCACTTCTGTCTCAGAGTCCGCAGAGGAGGTGGCACCCGATGCATGAGATGGCGGTCACCGAGGACATCTTGCGGATTGTTGAAGCGCACGCCCCGGCAGACACCGCCTCCCAGGTGACGGATATCCACCTGGTGATCGGGGAGCTGACCAGCTTCATAGATGATTCGATCCAGTTCTACTTTGACATACTCTCGCCCGGTACGGTTGCAGAAGGCGCGGCGCTGCACTTCAGGCGCATCGAAACCCGCTTCCGCTGTCGCCGTTGCGGACACGAGTTTGAGCCAGAGGCGCGAGACTGGCTGTGCCCCAAGTGCCATGCTCTTGGAGGGGACGTCATCGCCGGCAAAGAGTTCTATGTCGAGAGCATCGAGGTAGCAGCGAAAGGTATGACACTGGAGTAGGCCCGATACACTAGAAAACACACTGAACCAAGCTAGCGGAGGAGGCATATGTCACAAGACCGGTCGTCCAGCAGCAAGGTACCCATCGTCCAAACACTGTTGACTGCTAACGAAGAGGTTGCCGCCGATAATCGACTCGTCTTCCAAGGCCACGGTATCAAGGTTGTAAACATCATGGCGTCGCCCGGCGCGGGCAAAACGACGCTGCTGTTGGCAACCATCCAGGCGCTGGCTGACCGCAAGATCGGCGTTATCGAAGGAGATGTGGCATCGCAAGTAGATGCGGATCTGATCGCTGCCACCGGTGCGCCCGTGGTACAGATCAACACCGGCGGTGCCTGCCATCTGGATGCCCCGATGATTCGCCACGGCCTCAAGGCACTCCCCCTTGATGGGCTAGAGATGATCTTCGTTGAAAATGTCGGCAATCTCATCTGCCCAGTCTCCTTCGATCTGGGACAGGATCTGAATGTCGGGCTTATCAGCGTTCCCGAGGGCCACGATAAGCCCTACAAGTATCCCGGTATCTTCGAGGCCGTGGATCTGGTGGTCGTGACCAAATCCGATCTGCTGCCTTACCTGGACTTTGAGGTTGACACGTTCCGCGAGCTGGTCCATGGTCTCAACCCCGACGCTCCGGTCATCGTCCTCTCCGCCAAGACCGGAGAGGGGTTGACCGACTGGACCACCTGGCTTGCGGCGCAACTGGGGACAAGCGCGCAGGCTTAGATCTCGCATCAGATAGCATAGTGTAGGAGCTATAGTGATTTGACGGTAGAGACGGCAAAACTTGAGACCCGAGATGTGATCGCTCGGCGCATCACGATTACGGGCGTAGTGCAGGGCGTGGGATTCCGCCCCTTTGTCTTCAACTTGGCTGAGGAGCTAGGGCTATCGGGTTGGGTGCTCAACCACTCCGGCGGCGTGGACATTGAGGTTGAGGGTCCTGAGGCGGACGTTGCGAGCTTCATCGCCGATCTCAGCGCCAAGGCACCGCCCCTAGCCCAGATCGTGTCGCTGGAGGCAGATGTCAGCACTCCACGGGGCCACAAGAGATTTGAGATACGCCGCTCGGAGAGCGTAATCGGGCGCTACCAGCTCATCTCTCCCGATGTAGCCACCTGCCCCGACTGCCTGCAAGAGCTCTTCGACCCCAAGGACCGTCGCTACCGCTATCCCTTCACCAACTGCACCAACTGCGGCCCTCGGTTCACGATCATTGAGGACATCCCGTACGACCGTCCCCACACAACGATGCGCGTCTTCCCTATGTGCGGGGCGTGCCAGGCCGAGTACGATAATCCCCGTGACCGACGCTTTCACGCACAACCTAATGCCTGTCCCCGCTGTGGACCAGAGATCTGGCTGCTGGAAGCTGCTACGCTCTCCCGCTCCCTAGCGCCGGGTGAAGCGGGACCCGCAGACCCTCCGGTGACAGCCACAGCACAGCCACCAAACGCCAGCCCGACAGGCGAGGCAGCGTTGGCCCGCGTCAGGGACCTGCTGCGGGAGGGCAAAATCCTGGCGATCAAAGGGCTGGGAGGGTTCCATCTGGCTTGCGACGCGACAAATGCAAATGCCGTGAGAGTACTTCGGGCGCGGAAAAAACGCCCCCATAAACCATTGGCGATTATGGTGCCCGGAATAGATGAGGTCAAGGCTCTCTGCAAAGTATCGCCGATGGCGGAGAGGACGCTGACCTCTCCCCAGTGTCCCATCGTACTGTTGGAGGCAGACCCCGACAGTCCCATTGCGCCCAACGTGGCGCCTAACAGTCGTCTCTTGGGCGTGATGCTGCCCTATACTCCCTTGCACCACGTGTTGTTACGAGATGCCGGGCGGCCTCTGGTGATGACCAGCGGGAATAGCTCCGAGGAGCCCATTGCCAAGGATAACGCCGAGGCACTGCAACGGCTAGGGTCGCTGGCTGATGCCTTCTTGCTGCACGATCGTGATATCCACGCGCGGTATGACGATTCGGTGGTACAGCTGATCGCCGACAGAGACGGGCAGGACTCGCTTCCCCCGACGTCCGAAAGGGGCTCGTCGCGCATCCAGCCCGTCCGGCGCGCGCGCGGTTACGCTCCCGCCCCCATTCAGCTCCCATTTGCAGTACCACAGATACTTGCGACCGGGCCGCTGCTCAAGAACACCTTCACACTGACCAGAGATAGTTACGCTTTTGTGAGCCAGCACATTGGTGATCTGGAGACCCTGGAAACGCTGGAGCACTATCAGGCAGCGCTGGAGACGTACCGATCACTCTTTCGGGTTGAGCCCGAAGCGGTCGCCAGTGACCTGCATCCGGACTATCTCAGCACCCGGATCGCCGACGCCTTCGCCCGAGAACACGGACTGCCCGAGCCCTACAGGATTCAGCACCATCAGGCGCACATCGCGGCCTGCCTGGCAGAAAACGCGTGGTTCCCGGATCGAGGTCCAGTGATCGGCATTGCCTTTGATGGCACCGGCTACGGCGACGATGGGCACATCTGGGGTGGAGAGTGGTTTGTGGGGAACTATGCTAGCTTCAAGCGCGTTGCGCACCTCGAATACCTGCCACTGCCAGGAGGGGATGCGGCGATTCGTAATCCGTGGCGAACTGCCGTCGCGTATCTTCACGCCCTTGGCCTGGACGAGGCGTTGCCCTTGGGCGAATTCTGCCCGGCTGACGTTATGCGCATACGGCGGATGGTGGATGGAGGCTTGAACAGCCCACTGAACTCCTCGATGGGCCGTCTTTTCGATGCTGTCAGTGCACTGCTGAGAGTCTGCCATACTACGACCTACGAAGCGCAGGCCGCGATCGAGTTGGAACAGCTTGTAGCCCCACGGGCTTCTGTGGACCCAGCGACCGTTGCTTATCCCTTTGCAATTGACAGCGCTGACTCACCCTACCAGGTGCAGGTTGGGCCCCTCTTTGAGGCGCTCCTGACCGACATTGGGCAGATGTTGCCGCATAATGAGATCTCACTGCGCTTTCACGCTACAGTAGCGGCGATGATAGACGACGTCAGTCGACGAATCCGCGACGTTACTGGCATCAACACCGTGGCATTGAGCGGCGGCGTCTTTCAGAACCGGCTTCTGTTGGCCTTGCTTAGGCCACAGTTGAGAAGGGCTGGCTTCGACCTTCTTCAGCACGGGGCGGTGCCTCCCAATGATGGCGGCGTCTCCCTGGGACAGGCGGTGATGGCAGGTTTCGCCATTGAGAACCGAACGGAAGGATGACGATCGATGTGTTTAGCCATTCCAACGCAGATCAAGGCAATCGATGAGGACAACCTCGCAGTTGTGGAGCTCGGCGGCGTTGAGCGCCAGGTGAGCTTGATTATGACGCCCGAGGCACAGGTCGGGGACTACGTGCTGGTTCACACCGGCTATGCGATATCCTTAATGGACCCGGAGGAAGCACAGGCATCGCTGGAGGCCTTTGCCGAGCTGGCAGAGATTCAGGAACAGATGGCACAAGAGGCCGCCTCTCGGATAGGACCGGGAGCGCCTCAGGAAAGCTAACCGACCCGATGGAGTTCATCGACGAGTTCCGCGATCCGGCGTTAGCAAGAAAACTGATTGCGCAGATTCGGCATAAAGTGGCAGCCCATCCCGATATTCGTCCAGTGCGGTTAATGGAGTTCTGTGGCGGCCACACTCACGCCATCTTCCACTTTGGACTGCGCCAGATGCTGGCCGGGGACGTCGACATGCGCTCCGGCCCCGGCTGTCCCGTATGTGTGACGGCGGCGGCGGATCTCGATGCGGCTTTGGTCCTCGCTGAGATTCCCGACGTAATCCTAGCGACATTTGGGGATATGGTACGCGTGCCAGGCGGTCACGGGACACTGCAGGAAATCAAGGCCGGTGGCGCGGACGTGCGCATCGTTTATTCACCTATGGACGCACTAAGTATCGCGAAGCGCCATCCCGACCGCGAGGTCGTCTTCCTAGGCGTTGGGTTCGAGACAACGGCGCCAGGAGTTGCCGCCATCGTCCGCCAAGCCGACAAGGCGGCCATCGGTAACTTCAGCGTGCTCAGCCTGCATAAACTGACGCCCCCGGCTATGCGCGCGATTCTCGACGCCGGGGAGGTCGCCCTGGACGGCATCATCGGGCCGGGTCACGTCAGTGCGGTCATCGGCAGTGAAGCGTGGCAGTTCCTGCCTGCGACCTACGGCATCCCCTGCGCAGTTGCCGGTTTTGAGCCTCTGGATCTGCTAAGCGCCATCGCTGCGCTGGTCAACGCAGTGGCGGAGAAGGAGCCCGGTGTCCTCAACACTTATCCGCGCAGCGTGCGCCCTCAGGGCAACCAGGTGGCTCGGCAGATGCTTGAGCAAGTCTTTGAGGTGGGACCCGCAGCATGGCGAGGCTTCGGCCCCATTTCGGCCAGCGGGCTCTCGCTGAGTCGTGACTTTGCCGCCCGCGATGCTGCACGACGCTTTACTGTGGAGGTCGAGCCCGTTCCGGAGCCCGCCGGGTGCCGGTGTGGAGAGGTGCTCCGCGGCGTCATCGCCCCCCCGGACTGTCCGCTCTTTCGGCGCCTCTGTAGCCCTCGCAATCCAATCGGCCCCTGTATGGTAAGCGCCGAGGGCGCCTGCGCCGCTTACTATAAATATAACGAGGGCGTGCCGGTTCGATGAAAACACCTCAGCGGATCCTCTTAGCACACGGCAGCGGGGGGGCCTTGAGCCACGAATTGGTCCGTGATGTCTTCTTGCGCGCCTTCTACAATCCCAGCCTGGCGCCAATGGCCGACGCCGCTCTGATGGACCAACTGCCACCGGGTCGTCTGGCTTTGACAACCGACTCCTATGTGGTGCAGCCCCTCTTCTTTCCAGGCGGAAACATCGGTGAGCTGGCCATCTGTGGCACCGTCAACGATCTAGCAGTGATGGGAGCTCAGCCGCTTTATCTGACGGCGGGATTTATCCTCGAAGAGGGTCTGCACATCGAGACACTCGAGAGGGTCGTGATGGCGATGGCTGAGACAGCGCAGCAGGCAGGTGTCCAAATCGTGACTGGCGACACCAAGGTGGTCGACCGCGGGGCCGCCGATGGGATGTTCATCAATACCGCGGGTGTGGGCGTCGTCCCGCTGGGGATCGATCTGGGCCCTCAGCGGCTCCAACCCAACGATCTGATCCTCATCAACGGCACCATCGGCGATCACGGTATGGCGGTCATGATGCAGCGAGAGGGAATGAACTTTGGCTCTGCGCTTGAGAGCGATACAGCACCTTTAAATGAGCTGCTCGCTGCGCTGCTTGCTACGCTGCCTGGACAGATCCACTGGATGCGGGATGTAACACGGGGCGGCTTGGCTACGGTCCTCAATGAGTGGGCGGAATCTGCACAGATGGGCATCGAGCTTGACGAAGTGAAGATCCCGGTGCGCGAAGAGGTTCGAGCTGCCTGCGAGTTTCTGGGTCTGGATCCGCTTTACGCCGCCAACGAGGGCAAAGTGGTCGTCGCCGTGGCGGCCGAGGCCGCCGAGGCCGCGCTTGAGGTGTTACAGCGACATCCCATGGGCAGCCAGGCCGCAAAGATCGGCCGCATTAGCACTGCCAATCCGGGGCGCGTCGTGCTGAACACCCCCTATGGCGCCCGCCGTATCGTTCAGATGCTGACCGGAGCGCAACTACCCCGTATATGCTAGATCCGCCAGAACGCGTTTACCGCTGAGAACCAGACTCCGGTTGCCGAGCCTGGAGAAGGCTGTCGAAACGGGTTTCTACGAGATCATAGTAGCTGCGCACTGCCATCACAGAGGCAAAAGCGATGGTGCCTAACTTGCCCCCGGCACCGCCCAATTGAGGCATACTGTAGACGAAGATCACGCCAGTGACAAGGCCTGCCCCGAGCATCATCGTGATAGAGGGAAACTTCGCCGCGCTGGACATCCCAGAAAAGGATGCACAGATGACCATCACCGCGAGCAGCGGTCCGGTATCAGGGTAGATTGCCGGCAGAATCAGGCCACCAAGGAGGCCCACAAACCCAGACGCCATCACAGCTCCGTGGCCCAGGGTGATACTCAGCCAATAGGTTGCTACGGTAGCGGCGACCGAGGCGATGATAATAACCATAGCCACAGATGGATCCGGGATCGGTGTAACGATAAAAGGACGCCGGAGGCTTAAGCCCATAATGACACAGCCCGTGAAGGCAATCGCGCCGAGTTTGCCGCCAAAGCCCGGGTAGGCGCAATCCGTCAAGATGAAGATAAGCCCAGCGATGGATCCGGCAAGGACAATCTCCCAGTGGCTACCCAACAACCTTGCCGAACTCATTCCAGCGAAGGAGCCACAATAGGCGGGCACAGCGTAATCAGGTATGACCAGCGCTGCAAGCACCCCGATGAGACCGGATGCGGTGACGGCCCCGAGCCCCAAGTCAATGCTCAGTATGTAGGTGATCAGCGCTCCTGCTACAACCGCAAGAAAGTTGAGCGCATTCGTTAGGTTCATCGCCTCACCGAACTGCACGCAGGGCACCCGTTTCGCCTCACGCACCATCTGGATCAGCGTTCCTACTGACACGGCCACAACTAGAACCCCACCACCGGCACTCAGAATCCATGCTTCGTAGACCGTGAGTCCCAAAAGGATGATAACCATCGCGGTCAGTAGGAGGAATCCTGCCGCAGGGATCAGGCGGTTCATTCAACCTCCTCGATATTAGGTCACCACAGCATCAACGGAGTAACGGACCCAGTTTAGCAGCTTCTGCCAGTTCTGCCACCTCTGCAGAACCGGGAATCTCGCAACAGTTCAGTGAAGCTTCCCCTGGCCCAGCTGACCCCCGACACTGCTTGATGGCGGCCTTAGCCTCGAAAGAAGGCCTGCTGAAGCTGGCGATGGATTCCAAAGTCCGAGACGGGTGCACGTCCCGCGACCCAAAAGTCTGGGCTTCCGCAGTAAATCGATAGGGCAAAACCAACCCAAGCAAGCACCCGCACTCAACTCACAAAAAACGACATCTCCTGATCACTGGACTTTGGCCATTTTGAGAGAGGGATGGGCTGACGTGGTCGCCCTGTGTTATGATAGGGTCTCTCT
>PWVB01000235.1 GCA_003562365.1 Anaerolineae bacterium | reverse complement strand
GATGGTACTTGGGGGGCAGCCCCCTGGAAGAGTAGGTCATCGCCAAGAAGCTTTCTTATCAATCCGCTGGACGATGTAACTCAAGGCCCGTGATTACGGGCCTTTTTTGTTGGTCTGCAGCAGCCCCGATCAATGACGAATATTAATCTTGACCTTATAAAAATTAAGTTGACTATTGACATTAATTAATTTAGGCGCTATAATGTACACAGTAGGTAAATTGTATAGAGAGCTAGGAGGTTGCAGCGTGTATCCGATGCCCGGCCGGTGCTCCGTTTGTGGGGATGAGCTCTACGTCGAAAAGCTGGCGTGTCCTCAGTGTGGCACCTCGCTCAGGGGAACGTTCCTGCCTCACAGGCTCTCGCAGTTAGATCGCGAACAATGGGATTTTGCTGAGCTATTTATTCGCTGTGAAGGTAAGCTCAATCGTATTCAGGAAGAACTGGGGCTGTCCTATCCTACAGTTCGGAATCGCCTCCACGAGCTTATCCGAGCCATGGGCTATGAGGTCGGTGAGCCTGACCCGGATGAGGTTAGAGCCCAGTCGGTGCTGGATGATCTGGCTGAGAGCAGAATCTCGGTGGACGAAGCACTCAAGCTTCTGAATCGGTAGTCGGCTTTTCGTTTGGCTCTCGCTTAGTTGCTGCTTCCGAATATCAGCGCAGAACAACTGAGGAGGTGTTAGCATGCAGGACCTTGAAGAACGGATCAAAGAGAAGTTCGAGCGCAAGATGGAGAAGGTTAGCCAGCGGCTGGCGGAGCTGTCGGGAGATGATACTATGGTCAGAGACCTAGAGGCGGTCGCCGCGGAGCTAGATCAGATCGATGCCGAGCTGGACGCCTTAATCGATGCGGACAACGATCGCGCTTCGGGAGTCAAGGAGCGATTGGAAGCCAAGCGAGAACGGCTGCTCGCCAAGCAAGATCGACTGGAGTTGAAACTTGATCTCCGCCAAGAGATGCGTGGCCGCCTGGAGGAATCCCTCCAGGCGATGCAGTCACAGCTCCAGGATTCGCTACTGCGTATCCAGGCCGAGGCACACGATCATAGGGTCCGGGGCGGCGGTTGGCAGCAACGGTATGCGAAGCCCTCGGCAACCGATGCGCGCAAGATGCAGGAAGAACGCCGTAAGATCCTGGAGATGCTACAAGAGGGCAAGATTAGCGCTGGCGACGCAGCTCAGCTCCTTGATGCGTTGAGAGATCAAGAGGAAAGCGCGCGCAAGAGCCATCGCCGACCGCGGTGGGTCCGTATCCGTGTCACCGATATGAGTGAGGATCGAGTCCGGGTAAACCTTACATTGCCGGTCGGGCTTGTCCGCGCCGGGTTGCGTGCTGGGGGCAGCATCGCTGGAGTAGAAGGGCTGGATACAGCTGGGCTTGAGGCGATGCTCGATCAGGGAGAGTTCGGACACATCCTGGACGTCCAGGATGATGCTGGCGGTGAACGCGTTGAGATCTTTGTTGAGTAGCTGCAGGCCTTAGTTGCCTGAATTGAGGAAGTTGCCTTAGCCCCCGTACCACAGCGGTCATTGTCTCGTTGCTTGCTTTGCACTAGCGCGGTAAGCTTAACCATTGGGGCGCAAGGATCGCGCCCTACGGTTTGTTAAGATATCTCTTCTTGCCCGCGGGTCTCGAACGCGAAAGCGTTGTTGGTATAAGCCCGACGAGTCGCCGAGGTCCCTATCTACGGTGCGGTGATGCCACAGCGCACTTTTCCCCAGTTTTTCTGCTATCCGCCAGGCAAAGAGCTGTGCCTCGCGCTGGACCTCATCACTCAGACCTTGGAGAGTGGTTCTCTGATGGTATAATGGTGAGCGTGTGACTGTGAAAGGGGCTAGCGCTTGGATCTATTTGCTGTATTCCCGCAGTTGTTGAATGTGGATAATGCTGTACTCCGCGACCGTAAACTGCGGTTGATCTCACTTGCGGGTTTGGTCTATGATGAGGACGCGCTTTATTGTGAACTCGGCGAGGCACAGCATTGGGGGCGTGCATCCGATGGTAGCGTTAAGATCGGTGTGGGAACACCAAAGGTTCAACCAACTGGCACTCACCCGGCGCATCGTGCTATTGTACGCTACGTGCGTCTACAGTGGTGTTGTCAGGTAACGCTATTTCCATCGGCGCATAGCTATCTGCTGGATGAAAACGGGCAGACTCACGTGCTTCACGATGTTGATGCTCACACTCCCTATCTTTTCATCTTCACTGCGCCTCGCCTCGGCGGCGGTGAGGTGCCAGACGCATTGGTTCAGGCTGTCTACCTGCTCCCCACCAGGAATTTCCGCACCGACCAAACCTCAAAAGGCATTCTACGCGTCTCCTGGAAAGGGGTGAACCGTTTCCTAGAGCCGAGATCTTGGTCCCTGGCTGACATTACTGAAGCGAGTTGGGCCGAGCTTATACTGAAGGCGCCACTGCCGCGGGGGGCATCGTTAACACCAGTGCTAGCTTTGCGCGGCCTAAGACGTCTGTTCGATGCTGACGTTCTGCCGGGACCCTTTGGATTGTAGATCGAGCATAGGTGACGTCTTGATGGAGTACATCATTCTCCCTGGATTGACTCGGTTGGAGGTGGAATGACGGCCAATTTGATCACCATCGTGCGCATCCCTCTGCTCGCACTGGCAGTCGCGCTTCTTTACCAACAGTCGCCAGTCTCACGGTTCATCGTGGTGGGACTTATCGCTCTGATGATTGGGCTGGACAGTCTGGATGGTTTTGTGGCGCGTCGGCTTCAACAGGCTTCTGTGATAGGCAGCGTTTTGGACATCGCTGCTGACCGTGCCGTAGAATTGGTGCTCTGGGTGGTCTTCGCCCATCTTGGCCTTATCTCCATTGTGATCCCACTCCTGGTGATTGTTCGCGGGATCTTCGTTGATGCCTTTCGGGCAGTGGCACCGTCACGCGACCTTAAGCCTTTTGACCTGATGCAATCGCAGATTGGTCGGTTTCTTGTTAAATCACCGTTGATGCGTTCATCCTACGCGATAGTAAAGGCTGTGACGTTTTGCCTCTTAGCTCTACTGCACGGGCTCGCTGCGTCGGCACCGGCCATCCCTAACGCGCTGCGCCTAGCGGGCCATGTCTTCGCCTGGTTGTCGGTGGCCCTGTGTCTTCTCCGAGGCATTCCGGTTTTGATCGAGGCGCCGACAACGCTAATGGGTGAAGAAACTGATGCCCGGCGCTCGTGCTGAGCGTTGGGCTGCTGCGACTAACTCAGTGAAGACGATGGTGGAGCCGCAACGCGTTGATGCTTGGTTCACCCGAGCGGGACCGACGCGGTTGATGTACTATCTGGGGAAGTGCCTACCGCCACCGTTGGGACGCTTAGTGGCTTGGTGCATCGCGCAACGCATCATCTCCGTCAAGCCGTCGCTCTATGGTGGCGCCCGGGCCAACCTGTCTCATGTGCTACCGGCCGATACCTCTGCGGTCGAGCTGGAGAAGATAGTCTACCAACTCATCTTAAATTCGGTGGTGGAGTATTATCGTCTGTTTCACAATTTGGGTTGGAATCGTATTGAGCCGCAGACTATCCGCCCTCCAGTAGTAATCGACGATGGGGTGCTAGGTCATATTGATCGAGCGTATAAGACAGGCCGTGGATTGCTGATTTTGGGCACGCATATGTCCAACTTCGACCTATGCGGTATGGCGCTCTCGCATTGGCTGCCAGTGGCCCCACAGGTCCTGTCAATCGCCGATCCACTGCCGGGACATTGCGTCATCAATCAGATGAGAGAGAGAGGGCGGGGCGAGCTGACGCCGATCTCGCCTCAGACGTTGCGCGCCGCGATCCGCCGCTTGAGAGGCGGCGGGATTGTGATGACTGGCGTTGATCGACCGCTTGCTCGAGGCAATCATCCCGTTACCTTCTTCGGCGCAACCGCCTATCTACCGACTGGCTATGTACGTCTGCAGTTGATGACGAATTGCCTGGTGATCGTGTTGTCGTTCTATTATGATGGTGAGGTTTATAGAGTCCTGGGCACGCCACCGCTGGAATTCCTGCGCACCGGCAACCGGATCCAGGACTTCGACGTGAACACCCAGATGGTGCTCGCTCAGGTCGAGGAATTCATCCGTCGTGCCCCTGACCAATGGATGGTCTTTGTTCCAGTCTGGCGCGCAGAAGACAGGGAGCCATAGTGCCCAAGCTCAAGCAACTCACGCTTCAGGGATTCAAGTCCTTTGCTGATTCTGAGTCTTTCATCTTTCCTACCGGTGTTACTGCAGTGGTAGGCCCCAACGGCAGCGGCAAGAGCAACGTGGCTGATGCGATTCGGTGGGTCCTCGGGGAGCAGCGCCTGACAGCGATTCGAGGCCGTACAGGTGAGGACATGATTTTCGCTGGTAGCCATAGACGGGCTCGTTCGGGAATGGCGCGCGCGGCGATCACGTTTGACAATAGCGATGGCTGGTTGGCGGTGGACTTCGCCGAGGTCACTGTGGAGCGTCGTACCTACCGTGATGGCACCAGCGACTATATCCTCAATGGCAACAAGGTGCGGCTGATGGATCTTCGGGACCTGCTGGATCGTGCAGGTCTGGGTCGCGATGCCTATTTGATTGTTGGGCAAGGTCTTGTCGATCAGGTGCTTTCTCTCCGTCCTCAGGAGCGATTGGCATTGTTTGAACAGGCGGCTGGCATTACGCCGTATCGTGCCCGCCGTGAGGATGCTGTGGACCGGCTTGAGCAGACGCGGCTGAACCTCCAGCGAGTCCACGACATCGTGGGCGAGATTGAGCCTAGCTTGCGGCGGCTACAGCGTCAAGCCACCAAAGCTCAAGAGCACGGACGGCTGCGGCAAGAGCTAAGTGAGACACTCCGTGTCTGGTACGGTTATCGTTGGGGGAAAGCTCTGGGGGATCTCGAGCAGGCTCGTCAGCGTCTCGCATACCAAGAGGATAGGGCCTTAGCCCTCTTAGAGCAGACAGGGGAATTGGAGGCTCGGGTAAGCCAGCATCGGGAGCAGATTACCCATTATCGGGACCGGTTGGCTGACTTACATCGCGTCAGCAGTGCACAGCATCGCGAGGCAGGCGAAAGGCAGCAGGCGTTGGCTGTGGCGCGAGAGCGGCAACGTCAGTTCCGCGAGCGAATTGAGGAGAGCGAATCGAATCTAGTTCCCCTGCGCGCCTCGCTCGAGGCGGAAGAGGACGATCTAGCAAAACTGGAGGCCGCCGTTGCCACATCAGAACACCAGTTGCAGGTGGCCCAGGAGGATCTGGCCGAAGTCGTGCGGAAGCATCGTGCCGTCGTCGATCAAAGAAACGCTTTGCTTCGTCGCCAGACTGAGGTGCGGTCGCGAGGGCTGCAACTGAGGCATCGACTGGCCGATCGCCAGAGTCGCCTGGAGCAGACACAGGCCCACGCTACAGAGCTTGGTGAGCAGATTCGTCGTCTGGAAACTGCGGTTCACGAGGGACGGGAGCAGCGACAATGCCGTCAGCGCGATGTTGAGATGATGCGCGATCGCCTTGAGGAGGCTGAGTCAACGCTACAACAGATGCAGGAGACAGAGACGGGCCTCACTCAGCAACTCGATGGCGCCCGCGCAGACCAAGAGGCGGCACGTCGGGCGGTCAGCCGTTGTCAGGCGGACGCGGAGCGCCTGACAGCGCGTCTTGAGGCATTGGATCGGCTACATGCAGAAGGGGCTGGGATGTATGCTGGTGTTCGGGCAGTACTGCAAGCGGTTGAGCGTGATGAGCTGCGGGGTCTGCCTGGGCCGATCGCGACGCTGGTACGGGTGCCGTCCGAGCTCGAGCGCGCCATGGAAGCTGCGTTAGGCTCACAACTCCAGAATGTGGTCGCTGAGAGCTGGGATGCGGCCCAGGAGGCCATCTCATGGCTGAAACGAAGTCGCGCAGGACGGGCAACCTTTCTGCCACTCGACACCCTGCGTCCACCAACCCTGCTTGAGCTTCCTGTGTTGGATGGGGTCATCGGTGTCGCGTCGGAGCTGGTGATCTGTGAGCCTCGCTTTCGGCCCGCTGTGCTTCTTCTGCTTGGCCGTACTGCCGTGGTCCGCAGCCTAGATTCGGCGCGGCAGCTTCATCACGAGTTGAAGGGCGGTTTCCGGATCGTGACCCTTGAGGGTGAGATTGTGCGTTCCGGTGGTTCTGTTACAGGAGGCGAGAATCGTCAGGCACAAGGCCCCGCCTTGCTGGCGCGAGAACGGGAACGGCGGGAGCTACGTGAGGAGATCGCTGCATTGCGTGGTGAGATCGAGGCACGTAGTGCTGCGGTCGTGACGACCGAACAACGGGTTGAGGCCCTTATGGCCCGTCTGGCGGAAGTCGTGGCCGGCCGAGAACGGGCGGCGACCACGGTTCGTGAACGGGACCAGGCACTGGGTAGGGCGGTCCAGGAACTGGAGCGGGTCATAGGGGAGAGTCGCTGGCAGTCGGCGCGTTTGTCGGAGGCTGAGGAGGAACGTCAGCGGGCCGTGGCCCTGATAGCGCAACTCACCTCAGAGGTAGAGGCAGTTGAGTCTGAGCTCTCCGTCACTGAGGCGTCGCTCGCGGATCTTGAGACTGCGATGGCCGATCTTGCCGAAGACGAACTGGCCCAGGTAGTCGCCGAAAGGCGGACTGCGACGGCTGTTCTGGAGCAAAGACGGGAGAGCCGCTCTGTGCTTTTGGAGAGTCGACAGCGGGAGATAGCCCGGCTGCAGGGACAGATCTCTGCACAGGAGCAGCGGATCGCGGTGCATCGAGACGATCTTGTGTCAGTGGAGACAGGTATGGAGGCGCTTGTAGAGGCTTATCAGCGTGCGCAGGCTGAAGCCGGCGCCGTGGCAGCTGAAATTCCCCCGATCGAGGCCCAGCTTGCAGAAATGGAAGTCGTTCTGGAGGGAGCGGAGCGTGCTGAGCAGGCTTCTCGCCGGACTCAGCGTGATGCAGAGCAGCGCCTGGCTCAAGTCGAAATTGATGTCGGGCGTCGTGAGGATCAGCTTCAGTCGCTAAGGCGGGAGATTGAGGAGACGCTCGAGATTGTGATCAGTAACCTGCCCGACACCATCTCGACGCAGCGTCCGCTGCCATTGGATGACATCGTCTGTCCTCTACCCACCGTCACGACATTGCCGCAGGGTCTTGAAAGCCAAATACGGGATCTACGCACCCAGCTGAGGCGGCTTGAGCCCGTGAATCCAGAGGCACAGACGGAATATGAAGCGTTGGCGGAGCGCCATAGCTTCCTCCGTGAGCAGATAGCCGATCTGGAGCAAGCGTCTACTCATCTTTATGAGATCATCGCTGAGCTCGATGAGATGATGGACACTATGTTCACTACGACATTTGGGTCGATCGCTTCAGAGTTCGAGCGGGTCTTTGCGCTGCTTTTCGAGGGGGGCAGCGCTGCGTTGCAGCTTATCGACGAGGATGATGGACGCCAAGGCGTCGAGCTTCTGGCGCGTCCGCCAGGTAAACGCACTGCGACGCTGAATATGCTCTCCGGCGGCGAGCGCAGCCTGACGGCCGTGGCGCTCATCTTCGCGGTGATGCGAGTCAGCCCGACGCCGTTCTGTGTTCTAGACGAGGTCGATGCGATGCTCGATGAGGCCAATGTAGGGCGCTTTCGACGGATGCTCGAGGAGCTCGCCCGAGAGACACAGTTCATCATCATTACCCATAATCGTGGGACAGTGGAGGTAGCCGAGACGATCTACGGGATCTCGATGGGGGATGATGGCGTGTCGGAGGTTCTAGCTTTGAGCCTGGAGGATCTGCCCGTCTATGAGGCGGTCTAGAGTTCAGACATTTTGAAAGGCCCCTTCCAATCGCCTGCCAGCCTGCTGCGCCCGTGATGCTGGGCACAATGCATCATCAAACCGGGTATTCGGGACGTCAGCTAAAGCTTCTGAGTGCCTTTGCAGAGCTCGGATATATGCTCTTGAGCTACTCAGAGCCTACATAGCAAACAGCACGGACTCATCTTGGCGAGATTGGGCTTTATGCGCACTGAGTATTGCGGCTGATTCAGCAATAATGAACAGAGAAGCACCGTTTCAAGATGTCTGTCTAGAGTTAGTAGCCATTGTGCTCTGCCCCACAATATGGTAAAATTCCAGTGTTGTCGCAGATGTATCGGACCACTGGGATGCAGATATTGGCCAACGGGGTGTCTGTTGGCATGTTCAGTTGTTCGCGACCGCTCCCTATCGACGGGTTGAGATAGGCCGTCGGCCGTCAGGTGGCCTGACGAGAGTCGTGGGCGTTGGGTGTTCACGATTCTTTGTGGGGCGCCATCATCGACTGTCCTCGTTGTCCTGCTGCCGAGGACGCCGTGCGAGCTGTCTCCGGCCGTGAAGACCGGACTGACCTAGTCCCAGGTTTGTCGTGTTGGTGCAAATGCGTGCAGAGTCGCTACCGTTGAGCGCCTCGTGAGCACGTTCTAGCTAGCTGGGGAGGGGGTCTAGTGTCCACGGCGTATTTCGCGCTTCTGGCAGCAATCCTCGTAGGTGGCGCTGTTACAGCGCTTTTGTCGAAGAGCCTCATCCGGGCAGCCGTAGCCCTGGGGCTGGCAAGTGCTGCGCTTTCCCTGATTTTCTTTTTCTTGGGCGCACCCTATGCGGCTGGGTTTGAATTGAGTGTGGGGGCCGGTCTGATAAGTGTGTTGTTTATCGTGGCGATAAGCCTCGCTGAGTCGGTGGGAGAGCCTCGGGATGAAACTTGAGTATGTCCTCTGGTTGGTGTTGGTTGTCGTGCTGTTGATCGGGGGCGCGTTAATCGGCCGAGCCCTGCGTCCTCCGGCATCTGATCTGCCCGCTGAAGCGTCAGGTGCGAGCCCGATAGATGAGACGGCATTTCGCGACTGGTTCTGGGATCGCAGATCTCTGGATCTGGTCGTTCAGGTGGCTCTGGTCTTTGCTGGTGCTCTCGGAGTAGCTGCCATTCTACCGCATAGCTCAGAGATTTATGATCCTAGCGACCGCGAGGCATCAGGATAGCAGAAGAAGGAGGTGACAACTGCTAACGACAACCGTGCCAAATAGTTGCAGACCGCGTTAACGCATTTGACAAAACTCTAATTCTGTGTTAATCTTGGAGGTGAAAAATCGAGGTTTTGGAAGTGACCAAAGACTATGCAAGCGTAGACGGCGAGAAAATCTATTTCGATGAGTCATTTGAGGCGGAGCCTGACAAGGCCAACTTC
>PWVB01000277.1 GCA_003562365.1 Anaerolineae bacterium | reverse complement strand
TGGACGACCTTTTTTCAGTGGAGTCAATGTTGGATCACCAATGATCAGGAGTACCTCGATTACATTACCGAAGGTGCTGACTGGGCAGGCCTGCGCAGCCTCATCATGATCGAGAGGTTCGCCAGACATCCGAAGAATGCACGGTTAACCGCCGCTACTTCATTTCGTCGCTGGCTTGCAATGCTAAGAAAGCGCTGCAGGCCGTCCGCACGTATTGGCACATCGAGAATCGGCTACATTGGGTGCTGGACATCGCGTTCCGTGAAGATGAGAGCCGCGTACGCAAGGGCTATGGCGCCGAAAACTTCGCGGTCCTGCGCCACTTAGCCTTGAATCTGCTCAAACATGAGGACACTGCCAACTGCGGGGTCCACGCCAAGCGTCTCAAGGCGGCCTGGGACGAAGACTACCTGCTCAAGGTCCTGGAAGCCTAAATGCGATTGCCCTAGCCAGGAAGCTGCTTGATCTTTACCTGCCTGCCAATCCTTCTATAATGGAGACGAACGATCGATTGCAGCGCTTGGGGGCGTTCGTAGAGGGAAGATCCGTGCTACTTAATTGTCTCTTACTGTTGCTCAGCGTCTTCGCGGCATCGACGGCGGTGATCATGATCAAGGCCAGCACAGTGCACGCTGTGCTATTAGCGTCGCTGCGGCTCTCGGTGGCGACCATAGCGCTGATGCCGGTCTTCATCCGCGATCTGCGGCGGTACCGTGGCGTCTACAGTTGGGGGCATCTACGTGCTTCACTTCTGCCTGGGGTTGTGCTGGCGGTGCACCTGATGTCCTGGATTGTGGGCGCGCGGATGACGCCTACCGCCAATGCCAGCCTGATCGTGAACCTTGTTCCGCTGGCGATGCCTTTTTTCTTACTCTGGTTGGCTGATGAGGCGCTGACCCGCCGCGAGATCGCGGCCACCATCATGGCGCTGTCGGGCGTCGTGATCTTGACCTCAGCCGATCTGAAATTGAGCCCGACCTATTTCGTCGGCGATCTGATCTGTTTCGGGTCGATGCTTTTCTATGCGCTTTACATGAGCCTCGGACGCCGCAATCGGGCGTTCCCCTCAGTCTGGCTCTATCTGGTGCCTTTGTATGGTGTGGCTGCGCTGGTTAGCCTGGGTGTGGCGCTGCTGTTTGTCAACCCGATCCAGCCTTATGCGCCCCGCGAGGTCGCGCTTATCCTGGGGTTGGGGATCGTGCCCACTGTGGTAGGCCACTCGCTGATCAACAACGCGATGAAGTATTTCCGTGGGCAGCTGGTCAGTATCATCAACATGAGTCAGTTTGTCTTCGCTGGGACGATGGCCTTCTTGCTCTTTGGAGAGCGACCGGCGCCCGTCTTCTATCTGGCTGCGATACTGCTGGTGTTGGCGGCCGGGATCGCACTCAATGTCAGCATCAAGCTGGCTCCCTCGGTGGAGTGTGCTTCGGAATTGTGAACCACGGCAGGAGATTTAGCTGGGATCACTCGATCTGACGCATGGATTCGGAAAGGAGCTGGAGATGGAGTATCGAACGTTGGGGCGCACAGGTTGGAAGGTCTCCGCGATCAGTTTTGGCGGCTGGGCCATCGGGGGCGGCTGGGGGCCCGTCCAGGATGAGGAGTCGATTGCGGCTTTGCACACCGCGGTGGATCAGGGGGTGAACTTCTTCGACACCGCCGATGGATATGGTGGCGGGCGCAGCGAGCAGTTGCTGGCTCAGTTACGCAATGATCGGAGTGAGACAATTCACATCGCGACCAAGATCGGTCGCCGTTCGAATCCGCATACGCCCGAAAGCTACAATCGCGACAATCTCACCGCCTACGTCGACCACTGCCTCCAGAATCTGGAGACCCAAGCTCTTGACTTGGTGCAACTCCACTGTCCCCCCACTGACGTCTACTATATGCCCGAGGTCTTCGACACTATGGATGAACTCGTGGCGCAAGGGAAGATCAGGTATTATGGGGTGAGCGTCGAGAAGGTGGAGGAGGCTCTTAAGGCCATCACGTATCCGAATGTCGCGACGGTGCAGATCATCTTCAATATGTTCCGCCACCGTCCTGCCGAGCTCTTCTTCGGGCAGGCCTTGCAGCAACAGGTGGGTGTTCTGGCTCGGGTGCCGCTGGCCTCGGGACTGCTGACCGGGAAGATGACGCCGGGGACGACTTTCGCTGAGAACGACCATCGTTCCTACAATCGGGAGGGACAACGGTTCGATCGCGGCGAAACTTTCTCGGGCGTGCCTTACGAGGTTGGGCTAGAGGCTGTGGAGCAGCTGGAGGTGCTCTGTCCACCAGACATGACGATGGTACAGTTTGCGCTGCGCTGGATCCTGATGTTCGATGCCGTCACCTGCGCTATCCCTGGTGCTAAGCGCCCATCGCAGGCTGAAGAAAACGCTGCTGCTGCGGACTTGCCCCCGCTATCTTCCGAAACGATGGCGCGAGTCCGCGAGATCTACGATACACAGATTCGCGAGCACGTCCACCATTACTGGTAGTGGTGAAAGGGAGACGGGCAACAACCGCCGGCTAAAGCGGGATGGCTTGTCCCTGACATCGAACGGTGACGCAGTTTGAGTGGCCCTATGCTTGATTTGGGACATCGTGAGATTTTGCCACAGAAAGGAGAAGGCGCTTTCGTCCATCCGCTGAAGCGGCTGGTTTCCAGCGCCAAATTTCGATGAACCGACGCAAGTTGATTCGCGGGGTGCTGGCGGGCCAGCCGCCCCCTTATGTTCCCTGGTCGATGGGATTCACGTTAGAGGCCAAGGATAAGCTGCGCGCCCACTATGGTATTGGGCCCGACGACGATAGCTCGCTGGCTACCATCCTCGACAACCACCTCGCCGGGGTAGGCAGTGGCGTGGGTTTCTTCACTGACCTCGGCGATGACCGGGTTCAGGATGTCTTCGGAGTGATCTGGGACCGTCGCGTTGATAAGGACATTGGCATTGTCAGCGGTCAAGTGTTGCCAGCACCGACGTTGACCGACTACGCGTTTCCCGATCCGCTTGCCCCGGTCTTCTTCGATGGCATTGAGGCGCAGTTGGCGTTATTGGGCGACCAATTCAAAGTGTTCCACATCGGTTTCAGCCTCTACGAGCGTGCCTGGACGTTGCGGGGTATGGAGGCGCTGCTGATGGATTTTCACGACCACCCTCGGTTTGTCCACGAGCTGTTGAACACCATCGCCGACTGGAACATAGCGCAGGTGCGAAAGGCAGTGACCTACGACATCGATGCGATTTACTTCGGCGATGACTGGGGCCAGCAGCGCGGCCTGCAGATGGGTCCTAAACTGTGGTATGAGTTTATCTACCCGCCGCTGCGGCGGATGTACACGGCGGTCAAAGAGGCGGGTAAGTACATCTTCATCCATTCCTGTGGTGATGTCGACGAGCTCTTTGACGACCTCGTCGCCATCGGACTGGACTGCTTCAATCCCTTCCAACCGGAGGTGATGGATGTCTTTCCGCTGATGCAACGCCATCGCGGACGGTTAACCTTCCACGGCGGAATGTCCACGCAGCACACACTGCCGTATGGATCAGTCGAGGAGGTGCGGGCGCAGACCCGGCGTTTGCTGGAGGCCGGGAGCGGCGGTAACTATATCTTCGCGCCGGCTCACGCTGTTGAGGGGGACGTGCCAGTGGAGAATATCGTAGCGATGATCGAGACAGTACAGGCCCAGCCTGCGTATCAGTCGCTGCGTAGCTAGATCCGAGAAAGGTAGGACTCCCGGATGGAAACAAACGACCGCCGTTGGAGTACTGAGATCCAGGTCCACTATCCGCTGATCACTGAGGTGGCACTATCACCGGATGGCAGGTGGGTGGTCTACGGGGTGCGCGAGCCGTTGATGACCGAGAACCGGAGCGTCTTTATCACTCATCTCTACCTGGCGTCTGCATCGGGTGGCGAGCCCATTCAGCTGACATCAGGCGCTCATCACAACCACACGGCCCGCTGGTCGCCCGACGGCAACCATCTGGCCTTTCTCTCCAATCGTGGTGACGCCTCGGGCGAGGGCAAGGCCAACATCTACGTGATGCGCCTAGCCGGTGGTGAGCCGTGGCCGCTCACTGCCTACACCGAGACGGCGGTCACCGATGTCGTCTGGGCGCCGGATGGCCAGTACCTGACCTTTTTGATGCCTGAGCCGCCCACAGAGGAGAAGCAGAGGGCACGTAAGGCTAAGGCCGATCCGCTTATATGGGGAGAGGACTTCGATTTCCAGCACGTCTATAACGTACCGTTTGCCGTTGCGCCGCGAGATCTGCCAGAGGCGATCCAGGTCACCCAAGGGCCATTTCATGTGGTCAAGCTGGCGTGGATGCCAGGGGGGGAGCGGCTGGTGTTGGTACACCGTCCGACCCCTGAAGAGGAGGCTTGGACGGAGAGTGTGCTGGCGTTACTCTCCTTTATGCCGGACAGGATCAGGAACTTGCCGGCAGACGAAACTGCTCTGGAGGAGCTGGCGACCCTCGCGGAGTGGTCACCGACGCCGATACCATCACCCGATGGCCGATGGATTGCCTGCCTGACCGGCATGCAGCCGCCGCGCTGGGGAGGCGCGAACCGCGTAGTGCTCTATGCCGCTGATGGTGGGGAGATGCGCCCGCTGATGGAGACCCCTGATGGGCAGTGCTGGCCCATCGGTTGGGGAGCCGAGGGACGCGCGGTCTATGTCGCCGAGCAGTGCGGCATCGACACGCACATCTGGGCGCTATCGGCGGCGGATCAGACGGGCCGGGCCGTGTTGACGACCCCTACCTACAAGGGTTCGCTGCACACGGCTGATCGAGGTCGGATCGCGTTTGTGGCAGAGACCTTCCTTTCGCCCAATGCCCTCTACTTGTGGGATAGCGCGAGTGGTGACGTGCAGCAGGTCGCGGCGCCCTCGATGCCCGACGACTGGCCTGCTGCGCCGGTGCCTGACATCGAAGTGCTGCGTTGGACATCGCCGGTGCCACTCAAGGATACTATGGCGCAGGAGGGAGCCCCCGAGATCGAGGGTATCGTCTTTTACCCTCCCGATCGCCCTCCGGGACAGGTGTGTCCCCTGGTGGTGGATGTCCATGGGGGCCCAGCAGGGGTCTTTCAGCGGCGTTTCCTCGGTGGTTTGGACCGTTACTGCAATATCCCGGCGCTTGCTGAGCTCGGGATAGCCGTTTTGCGCGTCAACCCCAGGGGTTCCAGTGGGTATGGGCGGACTTTCCGTTTCGCTAACTATAAAGATTGGGGGCGGGGAGACTTTGCAGATATCCTGGCGGGTGTCGATCTACTTGTGAAGCAGGGCCAGGTCGACGCGGAGCGGCTCGGTATCATGGGTTGGAGCTACGGTGGATATATGACCAGCTGGGCCATCACACAGACCGACCGTTTCGACGCCGCTTGTGTCGGGGCAGGCGTTACCAACCTGATGAGTTTTACCGGGACGGCGGACATCCCGGGGTTCCTGCCGGACTATTTCGGTGCCGAGTTCTGGGAGGATTTGGATACCTACCGCAGTCATTCGGCGCTCTTCAATGTGCGGGGCGTGACCACGCCGACGCTAATTCAGCACGGTGAGTCCGATGTGCGGGTCCCGCTGAGTCAAGGGCGCGAGCTATATACTGCGCTAAAGCGCCAGGGGGTGCCGGTAAGGATGGTCATCTATCCGCGCCAGGGGCACAGTGTCAACGAACCACGCTTGCGTAGTGATGTACGGCAGCGGCCGGTCGCCTGGTTCGCACGATGGCTGCTGGATGAGGTGCTGGTATAGAGGCTCCGGCAGTTGGGCTGGTGTAAGGTCCATCAGACTTGCATGTAACGCCCCATTGCCCTAGTCGGATGATAGGAGAGATCGCGATGACGAGTGAGGCGGCGATTCTGGCAAAATTGGCGCAGATTTTGGAGCGGCTCGAGGCGCTGGAGAGTGTGCGGACGGAGCAGGTTATCATCGAGGGAGGGACGATTCACATTGAGGCTGGGCAGCACGCGCCGGTGTTAGTGGCCGAAGCCGGCGAGATCTCGATCAGCGCTAAACGCGGCGCTTCGGTTCACGTCGGCGGGGACCTCAACGGCGAGGTCAAGACCAAGGAGGGCAAGCTCCGGGTCCGGGCCAAGGGGGATATCGTTGGCAGTGCTTGGACCAAGGACGGTGAGGTCCAGGTGACATCCAAGAAGGGCGACATTAAACTGGATCTAGACCCGTCTGTCGTCGGTGGCTAGTCTCGACCCGCAGAGCGCCGCACTGCAGGCCCATATTCGCGCCCTCCGCGACTGCAACCAGCGCGGCGGACGGCTGTTGTCGCTGCTTGATCTGGTAGACGCTGGTACCGTCAGTCTTGACCTGGCAGCCTATCTTGCCGCCGTGATGCGCGCGGGCAGCTCCCTGCTGGTCGGTGCTAGGCCCGGCGGTGCTGGCAAGACGACGGTGATGGTGGCGTTGCTGAACTTCCTGCCCGACGCAACGGCGATCCAGCCTATTGAGGGACGGGCGGTCCTGGGGCGTGCCTTACTGGACACCGACTACGGGAGCACCTGCTATTTGGCCCACGAGATCGGTGATGGCTTCTACTACGCTTACGTTTGGGGCGAGGAGGCCAGGCTCACCTTTGAGTTGGCCGGCCGCGGGCATATCATCGCCTCTAACCTGCACGCGGACACGCTAGAGGAAGCGCGGGTCCAGCTCTGTGAGACAAACGGCGTGGCGCCCCATCACTTCGCGGCGGTGACACTGAAGGCTTTCCTTCGAGTGACACGGGGGCCGGACTTCCGTCGGCGTCGGCTTCTCAGCAAGGTCTATGAGTCGGACGGTTCGCAAGAGCGTCTCGTCTGGATTGGTGAGGGGCAGGGTTCCTTCCGCCGCCAGGGAGATAGTCATGTTGTGACAGGTGATCAGGAGCGCGCCTGGTACGAGTTTCTGGAGGTACAGCGAGCACGCAACGTGCGGACCATTGAGGATATACGTGCTGCTGTACTGCGGTCGGATGCCGGTCGGTAGGCATTGTCTTATGCCACTAGGCACCCTTGGGTGCGTATCGTGAGGGGCGGTCACATCGCGGTCTGCGGCTCCTTTGTTTCGCCGTTCTCTGACTCAGCTGCTGTTGAAGGCAGCCTGACCAGTACCTTGTCGACACGGCGACCGTCCATGTCCATAATCTCGAAGCGCAGTTCGTGGAAGTCAAAGTGTTCGCCTTCCGTCGGGATCCCTTCGAGCTCGGTCATCACGAAGCCGCTAACGGTCTGATATCCGCGATATCTATCGCCCATCTCATCCTCAAGATCAAGGGCCTCCCACAGCCGGTCGATGCGCAGCATGCCGTCAACCAGCCAGCTGCCGTCCTCGCGGCGGGTCGCCTGAGGCTCTTCGGGTTCGCCCTCTGACGGGATCTCGCCGACGATGGCCTCCAACACATCCATATCGGTCACCATACCTTGGACGCTGCCATACTCGTCGGTCACCAGCGCGATGTGCTTGCCCTCCTGTTTGAAAATCTCCAGGACCCGCAGTGTCGACATGCTCTCCGGGATGAAGAGCACCGGGCGCAAGGTTGCGCGCAGATCGAAGGGCTCACCTCGTAAGTTGCGCACAACCATGTCCTTGGTGTATAGGATGCCCAACACGTTGTCTGGATCGCCCTCCATCACCGGTAAACGCGAGTGTTTTGCCTCCATCAGCAGCTCCCGGATCTCCTCCTCCGGATCCTCCAGGTCGACCCACATTATCTGACTGCGAGGGGTCATGAACGCCTCGACGCGACGCTCGTCGAGGCGAAGGATGCTTTCAATCATGTCCTGCTCTGACTCCTCGATCACGCCCAGCTCGGTGCCTTGTTCGACCAGTACCTCAATCTCCTCCGGTGTGATATCGGGTGCCGTCGACGGTTTGACGCCTAGAAGCTTGAGGACTCCCTCGGTGGAGACGGTGAGCAGCCAAACCAGTGGACTGGCCAGCTGGGAGAGCGTCTGCATCGGGATGGCGACGACGGCGGCGATGCGCTCGGAGTCGTTCAAGGCAATACGCTTCGGCACCAGTTCGCCGATAATAAGGGAGAGGTAGGTCACGCCGACGACCACCACGGCGAGCGAGATCGGTCCGGCGTAGGGGCCTAACACCGGGACCTGATTCAGATGCCTCGCGATCAATCTCGCCAGCGTCGCTTGACCGTAGGCGCCGACAATGATGCCAATCATTGTGATCCCGATCTGGATCGTCGCCATAAACTGCGTCGGATCCGCAGCCAGCTGTAACGCCGCCTGTGCATGAGGGCTGCCGCTGTCGGCGGCCTGCTTGAGCCGGGTCCTGCGGGCCGACACGACAGCGATCTCGGACATCGATAAAAAACCGTTCAGAAGGGTGAAACCGACGATAACTAGGATCTGTAAGACTGGGTCCTCCATATGCTCCTCATTTTGATGTGGGGAACGGCGCCAGCTTTCTAAGCCTTTCCCCCCCGACGCAGGGCACCAGAACCACCCTGATAGCTTAAGTGTACACTATTTTAGTGGATTTTCGCGACCGATTTCTCGGAGGGGGCTCTCGTTTTGGGCTGCTGGGGAGTTTGTCACATCGCGTGAGTCCCTGCTGTGATCAGTGTCTCCACATCGTCGATCAGTGTAGTTACCTGCTCATATTGCTGGTGGAAGCTGTGGGATCCTGTGCCGGGATAGAGGGCCGCCTCGACCCGCCGGATGAAGCCGCTGGGGACGTACTCGAAAGTCTCGACGTAGCGGAGGGTGTTCCCATCCCCGGGGAAATAGGTCTCATTCAGTGCGAAGAGGACCTGCAGCATGTCGTGGACCAGTTTTGAGGTGAGTCCGGCGAGGAAGACCGCATCGCTCCGTTCCACCTTGTGTCGGTAATGGTAATCCTGGCGCCAGTAGCGGAGCGAGGCGAGGTGACGGTCCAACAGCGCCCGCTTGAGCTTAGGTGGATAGGTTGCCAGCTTCGCACGCCATCCGGAAAGGATGCCGTGAGGGTCGTCGATCACCATCTGATTGTAGACATCGGTAAGCAAATGATAGCCCCAGATGGTCCACACGATGTTCTCGGGCTCTGCCTGGCCCTCAGTCCAGCGATCGATCTCCTGGTTGACCTCGTCGATGAGGCGCACCCAGCAACCATCGACGGTGAAGCCTTTGTCTGCCCAGCGGTCTACAGCCAACTGGAGCCTACTGTAGGCCTGCTCGTAAGCTTCCGCCGGGCCGAGTCGACGTTCGCAGAAGAGCCGAAAGTCGAGATCGGATGCTGGATCGAAGG
>PWVB01000529.1 GCA_003562365.1 Anaerolineae bacterium | reverse complement strand
TATTTGAGCTGGCCTGGCGTACAGCAAGTGTTCCGTCTGGAACGCACCGTTACCAAGCGTGGGGAGACCACTACGGAAGTAGTCTATGGCATCATCAGTCTTAGCCCCGCGGCGGCCTCCGCCGAAGATCTGTTGACTTACGTCCGTCAGCACTGGCACATCGAGAACAAGTCTCATTGGGTGCGCGATGTCCCGTTTGACGAAGATCGTTCCCAAGTACAGCGGGACAATCTTCCTCACGTCATGGCCGCACTGCGCAACGCCGTCATTGGCCTGCTGCGCGCTGCGGGCTTCACGAATATCGCCCGAGCGTTACGCTACTTCGCAGCACAGCCAGCTCAAGCCTTATCTCCAGTCGGTCTGGGGAGAGAATGATAAGGCCCTACATTCAGCCCCCCGCTAAAGCAGGGGGCTTTCTGGCCCTTTCTTTGTAAAAACACATGAGTTTTGATGCGTGATTTGATCGGAGCGCTAGCTACCGGACACTCTTACTGGTCCACCGCAAAGGCGATTCTTGGTCCCCACGGCTGGTGGGCTCAATCAACCGCTCCAGGTCCGTAAGCAAGGTGGGGTCCTTATCAACGGTGCGTTGGTGTCCGCCGCCCACGCTGCGAATGCGATGCACGTCCTAAGCCTCCGGATGGTCCAATTCTTTCAAGCCGGCTGCAATCGTAGATCGCGAAATCCCGGTGGCCCGCGATACCTGCGCGATGCCGCCACGCAAAATCGCAGCGACCTCAGCCGCGGCATAGAGCCGCCGCGTACGTTCATTCAGAAAAGGCGCCAGGCTTTTAAAGCGTTTCTTGATCAGAGCGTTATCGGTTTTCATCTTCCCAGTTTATCATACTTCGATACCTGTGATGATCTAGATAAGTCATTTCGTGACGAGTCCTTATACGCGATATTCGCGATCTTTATCACGCTCTTTGGCGCGGAGGGACGCATCTGGACCTGACTCAACAGAATCGACAGCTCAACCGGCTCTACGCAGAGGTACCCGCCGTTGAGCGTCATAGGCTCATCATGTGACAGCCGATGCAGATGACTAAACTGGGTTCGGTACGAAGGCACCACCACGGCAGCGTTTCAAATAGTTGAGACCGTGGACCTGACCCGTCATCTCCAAGTCACCGCGGTAGACAGGATCGTGCCACCCCTCGATATCGATACAGCCTTCGTACCCGCCGATGCGCAGTTCACTGATGATATCGGTCCAGTTGCTGTCGCCAAAACCGGGTGTGCGATGGAAGACCCACGGCACCGACCCCCCGATGCCGTGCTCGCGGATCACGTCCCAGCGAATTGTGGCATCCTTGCCGTGCAGGTGAAAGATCTTGGGTATCCAGGTGCGCAATTGGGGGATGGGCTCGATGAGCTGGGTCATCTGGTGGCAGGGCTCCCATTCTAGTCCGATGTTGTCGTCCGGGAGGGCATCGAACATAAGCTCCCAGGCCGCCGGGTTGTGGGCGATGTTCCAGTCGCCCGCCTTCCAGTCCCCGCCCATGGTGCAGTTCTCAAAGGCAATCCTGACGCCCTTGTCAGCTGCCCGCCTGGCGAGTTCGCCGAAGACCTCGGTGTAACGATGGAGGGACGCGTCGATGGACTCGCCGCGCAACCGTCCCGTGAAACCACAGACCATGTCCGCGCCAAAGAGATGCGCATAGTCAATGGCGTCCTTCCACGCCTGTAGCGTCTCCAGGTCGATGGACGTCCGCTCGAGCGGATTGCCGAAGACGCCGATCGAGCTGATGATCGCGTCCGAGCCTGCCAGCGCCTCGTTGACCGCGGGCGCCAGCTCGCGCAGGTCGACGCCCCCGAGCGTCTGCCAGTAGAAAAGCTGAAAGCTCTCGAAGCCATAGGGCAGGATCTGCTTGATGTAGCCGGCAGCATCTTGCTCGGCTCCTTTGACCAACGTGCCGATGCGAATGTCGGTGTTCAATGTTCTCTCCTATTTGTAGGTTAAAGCTTGTGTCTTCTAGCATCGCCTTGCTCACAGCCACGCCAGCTCGACGTAGCAGGGAGCCTTAGTATGTGGTTTCCCCAACGTGGGATTCCCGGACCAAGATAGCGCTAGTTTAGTGCACTCAGCCGGGTTGTGTCAAGCAGGTTGACGCCGATCTATTCACGGTTCATCCGACGGAACTCAGACCATCAGCATCGGTTCGGGATCCGCTTATGCGACGTCACGATTTGGAACTGGGTGGAAGCGGAGGGTTCAAGTGGAAACGCCAGCAAAGCTGGTTCAATGACGCTGAAAGCCACAACGATGAGTTCGTGGAAAAAAGGGGAGCATAATCCTGGCGTATGTGGCGCCCCCACCGCACAGGCGCGGGATCTGTGTCAACGAATTGGGGCCTTTGGCCGCTAAGACCTATCCGGTTGCAGAGTGGAAAACCGGTCCTTTCCGGGCCGCCTTCGAACCAGACTATGGGCGGCGGGGTACGGTGTGGGTCTTGGGTGCGTTTGAACCGGCGACGGGACAGGCCACGATGGCGCTAAGTCCCCGGCGGGATAGTGCCAGTTACATTCAGCTGTTGGAGAAGATGGTCATTGCGTTCCCTTCGGACCAGTGGCTGATCAGTAACGATAATCTGAGCACCCATCACAGTCGCGAAACACGCCTGGCGTTGGCGGCTTGGTCGGAGATTCGCGCGCAGTTCATTCCCAAATATGCCTGCTGGTTGAACCTGATTGAGCCATGGTGGAAGCAATTGTGGAGCTTGGCGCTCAAAGGCCGTTGCTTTGAGGATACGGATGACGTGTGTGAGGCTTTGATTGGCGCGTTGAACTACTGGAATGCTCATCGGCATCCTTATACCTGGAAGAAGCGTTTCCAGGAACAGGTGACGATACTGGGCGGCTGTGACGTTGTGCACAATCATTATATCTTATCTATTTAATAAGAAAACTACTTAGTGTTATCGGCCACTTTGTTCCCTCGGTTCGCTCAAATCTGGACGGGTCTAGAGGATTGCGCCAAGCTTTCAATATGACTAAAAGACTTACCGTGACGGCGGACGAGTGGATGATAGATGGCCCAGCAGCAAACTATGGGCATTCCGGGGTTGTTGGATGAAACCTTTGAGATTCACGACAATTGGAAAGGGCTCGCCTTCGGCCCCGTGGTCACGAGTTGGCTGTCGCATATCCTGACCGAGACGGACCATCGGATGAGTCATGTGCAGCCTTGGGCGGCACTTCAGTGTCTCCCGTTGCCACCCTGTTTCTCTCCAACCACCATGGCCGTGGTTCTCACCATTTTTCGGCTCTCCAACCAATCTGGCCGATAATGTCGCTATTCCGAGCAAAGAGAGTGGCCGGTAACATAATGACAGGTTGATCGGTCAAACGGACCGATCATGCTACAATAGGCGCGGATTCGCTATGAAACGTAGTAGTTGACTCTGGAGGTCCAAGCTTGTATTCAGGCGAGAAGGTTCTGCTGTTTGCGCACCCACGCTGCGGCAGTTCGAATGTGTACCAGATCCTCCAGCTGCATCCAGCACTTGATATTCTGGAGGAGCCCTTCAATGAGAACTTCGTCAGCTGGGCGCCGGAGAATCGAGACTACAGGGCTTTGGTGCACGACATCCCATCCCTTGAAGAGCAGCTCGCTGATATCTTCATGCAGTTTGACGGCCTGAAGGTGCTGAACTATCAACTGCGCGACGAGCTGATCGAGCATCTGCTGCTCCGGTCTGACTTGCGCGTGGTCTTTATGCGACGCCGCAATGTGCTGCAAGCGGTTGTCTCCAATCTGATTGCCGAGCAAACCCACTTGTGGAAGAAGTGGAATATGACCCGTTCGCTGGCCTCACATTATGCGGGGCTGCAGCCGTTGGATCTTGTGGACGTTCAAACTAGGGTGGACACTGTGGTGCACCACATGGAATGGTGTGCAGCGGTGCTGGATCGGCGTGCCAACGGATCTGTGCTGCAGATCGAATATGAGCGTTTTTTCTTCGCACCCCCCGACGAGCAGGCTAGCAAGGTCGAAGGGCTGTGGCGTTTCTTGGAGGTCGAGCCCATTCCCGCGACGGATCTAGACTATTATCTGCGGCCAGAGTTGACCAAACTCAACTCCGCCGCTACCTACAGGTTGTTGCCCAACGCCGATGAGCTTAACGCGCTCTGCGGTAGTGACCACAATGGGTGGTTGTTTGAGCCTCGCGTTGATGCGTCCGAGTCGCGCTGAGAAGTGTGGGATGCGTTTCGGTACGGATTATGAAACGGGCGGGAGTCGCTGGCCACTGAACCAACCTGGATCTGCTCCTTTGGCAGGGACTCAGCTCCGTCTGCTGGGAACTCTCATCCTCGGCCGAAGCCATCGGCGTCTTGAGTCTGTGGTTCTTTGTGCTAGTATCCACAGACTAAACTACAGAGTCTGGTTGCTGAGGAGGGTGTGATGTGCGCACTATGTACGGCAGTCCCCACGGTGTTGACCCTAGGTGTCGCGGCGGAGTCAAAGCAACGGCAGGCCTGCAGAGCCGCGGAGGAGGAGGGAATACCGGCGCCGCGCAAGCGACCCTTTCTGGCTCTGGCGGTGGCGGGCGCACTGGGTCTGATCGCGACCTCTGTCCTTTACCATACCCAGATAAGCGCCCTCTAATGTACCGGCGCGGGTCACTTTGAACCAGCCTTGCCCGTTCTGCAAGCCGACCCTGGAGGCGGCACAGATCGTCTTGGAGAATGCGACCTGCTACTTCCTGCAGGAGCCGCAACCGGTGTTGATCGGTTCGGGTCTCATCATTCCCAAGGCGCACCGCGCGACGGTCTTCGATCTCACCGATACCGAGTGGACTGCTACCTTCTCCCTGCTGGGTGAAGTGAAGCGCTTACTTGATCGAATGTATGCGCCTCAAGGATACAATCTGGGATGGAACTGCGGCGCCGTAGCGGGACAAGAGATCTTCCACGCGCATCTGCACGTTATGCCGCGCTATCTGGACGAGCCGTATGCCGGGAAGGGCATCAGGTACTGGCTGAAGCAGCCCGAGAATAAACGAAATAATCTTTGCCATGGATTGTGGGATGGTCTTGAATCTTAGGAAGGGAACCGATGCAAAGTTACGAATCTGACGCTAGGATGGTGAGTGGAGTTGAGGCTGTTTCAGAGGCAGACCAACCTGCTGAGCCAGCTCCGGGAGCGCGCAAGCCGTGGGCCAAGCTGCGATTTCGGAGTTGGGATATCTCGGCCCCTTTCTATAGGTGGACCTATATCGATGTGGCCCACCAGCTGGACGAGGATCTGTTTGCCTACTTAGGCCCTCGAGTTCAGGGAGCCGTGGTAGCCGACTGCGGCTGCGGTCCCGGCGTCGTGACGGAGAAGTTTCTGAACCACGGTGCCGCACGCGTAATGGCCATTGACGTAAATGCTGGGATGCTGCGTCAGGTGGAAGACCGCTTGGCGCAAGCGGTTGCCAACGGTCAGGTCACCCCCGTGCATCAGCCTGTGACGGCAGCACTCTTCCCGAACCTCTCCGAGCAGTTTCTGGAGGGTGACGGCTTCGACGTTGTGCTCTTCAAGCGCAGCCTCTACGTCAAGCGTGAGCAGGCTCGAGCGATTCTGAGTGCGGTTATGGCACAGCTCAATACCGGTGGTGTACTGGCTGTGGTCCACGGCGAGCGCTCGCTGCGTCGTTATGCTTTCAAGGATGGGTGGAAGCCGACTCGCTACACACCCTACCATCTGTTCAACCGATTGATCAGCAAGGTCAGTGAGAAGCTGCGCATCAACCAGTACACCCTCTACACACAGGAGGAGTTGCTGACGCTGTTGGCGGAGGTTGCACTGGGACACCAGGTGGAGACGATTCCCAGTGCGCAGCGGGCTTATAATCTGGCGGCGGTACTGGCCTGAATTTCATCGACGTCCAGGCCGTCGCGGTGCTGGGGTCTCGCCGAACCGGCTGAGGAAGACAATGGCGCTTATCCTGGTCTGCCGCGCCGACAACGACCTCTACGGTCTGCTGCGGCACCATCGAGTGGCGTTTGAGCATTTCGAGAGCGTGTCCAAAGCCCTCGCGACCGCGGCGAGTGGGGATGGTCTGCTGATCCTAGCGGACGACTACCCTGAGACACTGACATCGCTTGATGCAGCTTTCTATGGCTTCGCGGCACGCAGAGGGGTACGGTTGTACGTTGAGTTCCCCAACGTGGTGCCACGTCATTCGGCTGGTGAGATCCGCGAGGCGAGGTGGGAGCGCGCCGTTGTGGTCTCTGAGGCCTTTGCTCCTGCGGTGCCCCGACGCTGCATCCTGAGCTTGCACCGTTGCCGCTTTGTGACCATTGCTGCGGATCGACCGCACCTGGTCCTGGCGCGGGTTGCCGGGTTCGATACTGCCGTCTATGGCGTGCCAGCGGAAGCCTCAGCGTTGCTCTTCGAAGACCCCACCGGCACGCTCCTCGTCGCCACCACGAAGCTCAGTCAGTTCCTCACCGGTCGCTATGCGCCTACGGCGGAGTGGGAGGCGATCTGGCGCTGGATTCTGCGGTGGGCTTGTCCTGAGTCCGCTTTTCAGCCGGTCTCGGTCATGCCTACGGTCCGACCCACTTATTCGGCTGATGCGTCTCTGCCGGTTGATGTAGAGCAGCAGGCCTTTGCGCGAGGGATCGCATGGTTCCAACGTGCCAAACTGTTCATCCATCCTTCGTGGGCAGAGACCGCCGCTTCTCGCCTTGAGACTCTTCCGGACGGTGTTGGGCCGGGACCTGCAAGGGGTTGGGCTGTGGGAGACGGCTCTCGCGGTGTGATCGAGGGAGCTAGCTCGATGATCCGCCCTGACGGCACCCAGGATTGGCGCTACCATGTGCGCAACGACTGTGTGGGGGAGGTCTCTATGGCGCTGGCTTTTGCCGGGGCTTTGGGTGCACTGGAAGAGGGCGGGCACATCGCCGCGAATCTGAACGACTTTATCTACTTTGACTCCGTCTTTGCCCAGGGACCGCGGGCGGATCCCCACAGCGCCTCCTATGGCCTGCTTTCTTGGACCACGAAACCGCCGGCGGACGGCGTCTATTATGGAGACGATAACGCGCGCTCAATGCTTGGGACGATGGCTACCTCGGCGCTGCTCGACACCGATCGTTGGACTGTACCGTTGCTGCGGTGCCTGCTGGCCAATCTGCGCACTACCGGGCCTCAGGGCTTCCGGGGACGGCGCCTGGAGGAGTCCGAGCTGCAGGCGCACGGCTGGTATCATTTCTGGACGACACCGCGCATCCACCATGCGCCTCACTATGAGAGCTGGTTGTGGGCCTGCTATCTTTGGGCCTATCACCACACAGGCCTTGAGCTCTTTCTCGAACGCGCTGTCACCGCAATCCAGATGACAATGGCGGCCTATCCGGACGCGTGGCATTGGACGAACGGGCTGCAGCAGGAACGCGCACGGATGCTGCTGCCCCTGGCGTGGCTGGTGCGGGTGGATGCCAAGCCAGAGCATCGGGCATGGCTGCGCCTGATGGCAGGCGAGCTTCTCAAACACCAGGACACGGGGGGCGCCATCGGCGAGGAGATTGGCGCTTCGATGTATGGTGCCTACGGTCCGCCCCAGACCAATGAGGCTTACGGCACGGCGGAGGCCCCCCTTATTCACAGAAACGGCGATCCTCTCTGTGACCTTCTCTATACCGGCAATTTCGCCTTGGTGGGGCTTCACGAGGCCGCTGCTGCGACGGGGGATCATCTCTACGCAGAAGCAGGCGACAGGTTGAGTGCGTTTCTGTGCCGGATCCAGATTCGCTCGGAGCGACATCCCGAACTGGACGGCGGCTGGTTCCGCGCCTTTGACTTCGGACGCTGGGACTATTGGGCCAGCAATGCTGATGTCGGATGGGGTGCCTGGTGCATTGAGTCCGGATGGACCCAGGCGTGGATCACGGCGGTGTTGGCCATGCGGCAGATGCGGACCTCGCTGTGGGCTCTGACGGCGGACAGCCAGGTGGGACAACACCTGGGGGCGCTTTTGCCCGTAATGATGCCGGACCTGTTTGTCTGCTAAGCGGGTCTGTGAGCTGTGTGTCTTCTATGATGTGCAAGCCTTGATGAGGAGGTGGTACCGGTGCCCACGATTCAGATTGGAGATCAGGATGTCTATTACACTGAGGAGGGAACTGGAACCACGCTGCTGATCTACCCGGATCATCTTCACGCCTCGCAGGGCTACGAGCGCGAGATCGCCTACCTCGCCGAGCGATTTCACGTCGTTGCCTTTGACTATCCTGGTACGGGACGCTCGACGCGAGACGTCAAATATGAGGATGAGCGGCAGTATGATTTGTGGTCCTATTGGTCCGATTTCGGTGTTCATCTGCTGATGGCTCTAGGCATCGACCGAGCCTATGCCGTGGGAGTTGGTGGTGGGGCGAGGGCGGCTTTCTTCTTTGCCGGTCTCCATTCGCATCTGCACCATCTGACCCCGATGGGCGTGATTGCTGACAGCGTCCTGGTTGACCTCGATAGTCGCGCCCTTCACGGCATACTGGATCGCCGCGAGCATTACTACGTGCGTCAAGCAAAGCTTCTGCTGCGGGAACACGGGGACGACTGGCGTGACGTTGTTGACGCCGATACGGCCTTTCTGCGCCGCATCGCTGAGGGCGGGGGGTATGTCCTGCACGACTACATCCTGAATTCGATCCCCTGTCCGGTTCTGCTCACGGGAAGCCTGCAGGACCCGCTGCGGCCCGGCCTCGAACGCCAGTATGCACGGCTATCGCGCTTGATCCCTGATTGTAGCCTCTATCTTGCCAGCAGCTCGGGCCATCCACACATTGAATTTCCGTTTATGTGGAGCGACCCTGCTGCGTTTCGGGCGCTGGTCGACCTCTTTCTTTCGAGATTGGATTCAGGTCGCCCTGAGTCAGAACGATAAACTCTTTGCAGCCTAAGCGATCCTGTCCCACCAAGGCTGTTTCGGGTGGCTGGCTCCGCCTGACGCTATAGTGCCCCGAGCGTGCGTCCCGGCCGTGCGCCGGTGTGGTCGCCGCCATCGACCACGATCACGCCGTTGACCAGCACCGTCTCGATGCCCTTGCAGTAGGCCTCGGGTCTTTCCAGAGTTGCCACATCCTGTAGAGCCTCGCGGTCGAAGACGACGAGATCTGCGGCGTTCCCGGCCCGTACCATTCCGCGATCCGTCAGCCCGAAACGTGCCGCGGGCATACTCGTCATCTTCCGGATTGCCGCCTCCAAGGAGAGCACGCGCTTCTCGCGCACCCAATGGGTCAGGTAGTGTACCATTCCTGCGAAGGGTA
>PWVB01000254.1 GCA_003562365.1 Anaerolineae bacterium | reverse complement strand
GCCTTGTCAGGCTCCTCCTCAAATGACTCATCGAAATAGATGTTCTCGCCGTCTACGCTTGCATAGTCTTTGGTCACTTCCAAAACCTCCCTTTTTCACCTCCAAGGATAACACAGAATTAGAGTTTTGTCAAATGCGTTGACAAGGTCTGCTACTATTTGGCAGGGTTTTTGTTAGCAGTTGTCACCTCCTTTCGGCCCAGGACACAGTGCACCTCGAACTGAGCCAGCACAAGCTCTCATTGTGAGTGAGCAGATGCCCCTCAAGCTGTGAACAACGGGCCCGTGCTGCGTCGGATTTGGCGGCATGGTTCATTCGGGCCAAAAAACTCCTTTACAAATTCTATGAGTTGAGAGAGGCCGTTCGGGGACTCAGAGTGGCGAAAATCACTCGATTTGGCCCACCAAACACCTTTTCCACGGCTTTTGGACTTGTTTTCGAGGTCTTGGCTGCTCGAAAGTGTAAAGGAGTTTTTGCCACCTATGAGACCGAAATGAACCATGCCGATTTGGTGAATCTGAAGGCCGATACCCTTGAGGGATCGGGATCCGCATAGCGGTGTTTCTCATACCCCATGGTATACTGACCCCAATGGGAATGGCAATCTACGACGCATCACCGAAAGTGGACCTGATACAGGAGCGCTGCAAGCATTGTCCGCTCCTTCACTACGATACACAGGGCCGAGGCAGTCCGCCGGTTTGCCGTTGCCATAGTCAAGGGCGCAGCAAGAGCAATCTGCTGACCCAAGAATCATAGGAGAGTCAGATATGCAAACGACACCCCCCCTCTACCACGAGGACCTGGTTCCTGATATCCACCTCCCCGACCCGCTGGTGCGGGAGGATGGCACGCCGGTTACCGACGCCAAAGGCTGGATGACCTTCCGACGCCCTGAACTCCTAACCCTCTTCGAACACCACGTCTATGGACGCTCGCCAGCCCCCCCAGCCACCCTGCGCGCTGAGGTTGGTCCGGTCGCGGAGGCAGCGCTGAACGGACTGGCAACCCGCAAAGAGGTCACCATCTGGTTCGGGGAGCGTACTGATGAGCCTAAGATGGATCTCCTCATTTACCTTCCACGCCAGCTTCAGCGACCTGTGCCACTCTTCATGGGACTCAACTTCCGCGGCAACCACACCATCCAACCCGATCCGGAGATTCCGCTCCCAACAAGCTGGGTCCCGAACGATCCTCAATGGGGAGTGGATAGTCACAGCGCCACCGATGCGGCAAGAGGCAGCGCCAGCTCGCGTTGGCCGGTTGAGCTGATCCTTGATCACGGCTACGGGCTGGCCACCATCTACTGCGGAGATATTGACCCGGACTTCGACGACGGCTTTCAGAACGGCGTCCACGGCCTATTCGCCCGCGACGATAGTCACGGCGATGCCTGGGGCACTCTCTCGGCCTGGGCCTGGGGACTCAGCCGCACGATGGATGTCCTGGAGCAGGATGCTGACATCGACATTGAAAGGGTGGCGGTGATCGGCCATTCTCGTCTGGGCAAGACAGCCCTCTGGGCCGGCGCCAGTGACCCACGGTTCGCTCTGGTGATCTCCAACAACTCCGGCTGCGGCGGGGCGGCGCTGTCCCGCCGTCGATTCGGCGAGACCGTTAGACGCATCAACACGACGTTTCCGCATTGGTTCTGCACCAACTTCAGACGGTACAATGATCGTGAGGAGGCCCTGCCCATCGACCAACACGAGCTAATCAGCATGATTGCGCCGCGCCCCGTCTACATCGCCAGCGCCGCTGAGGATCTCTGGGCCGATCCTCAGGGCGAGTTCCTGAGCGCCAGGGCTGCCGATCCCGTCTACCGCTTACTGGGTACGAAGGGGCTGCCGGCGGTGTCCAAACCTACGCTGAATACGCCAGTGTGGGGAGCCATCGGCTACCATCTGCGCAGTGGCGGACACGCGATCACACCTTACGATTGGACACAGTATCTGGCCTTTGCCGACCACCATCTCAAGCGATGACCTCAAAGACTCCACTGCAGGGCCCATCCGAGCACTTGCCTTTTGCGTGTGGGCATTGTACTCTTCATTGAGATGGATCTGAAGAGGGGGGTAAATGCGCATCATACAGTTTCTGGATCGGGATAGGACACGGCGGGTTGGGATCGTACAGGACGCCGACACCGTTGACACCCTGACTGGGGAGCAGAGCGTCTACGATCTGGCCTTGGAGGCGATCCAGACCGAGAGATCCTTGACGCAGGTGGTGAGTGAGAAGTTGGTTGAGCGGAGCACAGACTACGCAGAGCTCATCGCCGATCGCCGCATTCTGCCGCCGCTGGACCGCCCTGATCCGGCCCATATGGTGGTCACCGGCACCGGACTGACGCACCTGGGCAGTGCCGATGCCAGGGACCGCATGCACAAGGCAGCGGACGAAACCGAAACCGACAGTCTGAGGATGTTCCGCTGGGGGGTAGAGGGCGGCCAGCCTGAAGCGGGAGCGATCGGTGTCCAGCCCGAGTGGTTTTACAAGGGCAACGGCAGCATCATTGTGGCCCCTTACCGTCCAATTATCAGCCCGTCCTTCGCCCTTGATGGAGGCGAGGAGCCGGAGATCGTGGGCCTCTACATCATCGGGCCCGATGCCAGCCCATACCGGGTCGGCTTCGCGCTCGGAAATGAGTTTTCCGACCACGTGATGGAGAAACAGAACTACCTCTACTTGGCACACTCGAAACTGCGTCCCTGTGCATACGGACCGGAGCTTCGACTGGGCGAGCTGCCTAAGAGCATCCAGGGTGCCGCGCGCATCCTGCGGGCCGGCACCGTGATCTGGGAGCAGCCTTTCCTCAGCGGAGAGGGCCATATGTCGCACACCATCGCCAATCTCGAATACCATCACTTCAAGTATCGACAGTTCCGGCGTCCGGGTGACGCCCATGCCCACTTCCTGGGTACAGCTACCTTGAGTTTTACCGATGGCATCAGCTTGATGCCCGGTGACGAGATGGAGATTGAGGCTGAGGGATTTGGTCGGCCTTTGCGTAACCCTTTCGCCATCGAACGGGAGATGAGCATCGCCATCGGCTCACTATAGGAGAGGGAGAGATCCAAGTATGGATGATCCGCTAGTCACATTATGGGAGACACCTAAAGCTGAAGAGGTCTATATGATCGCAGGGTGGCATCAATGGGCCGATGCCGGTGCGATCTCATCGGGGCTACCTCTCTATCTCATTCACAAACTCGATGCCAAGAAGATCGGTGAGATCCAAGACGATGGATTCTATCTCTTCCAGTTGCCAGGAGCGCACCACTTTCTGCGTCCGGAGATCCAGTTGGAGGAGGGCTATCGGAAGTCTCTGAAGACACCTCAGAACGAATTCTACTATGTTGGTGATGAGGAAAAAGGCTTGGTCATCTTCCTGGGCGAGGAGCCCCATATGCGAGCAGATCGTTACGCGGAGGCGCTGCTCAATGCCATCGAGGCCCTGGGTATCAAGCGAGTTGGCGCGGTCGGCGGTGTCTACGGCGCAATCCCCTATGATCAGGATCGTGAGATCTCCTGCGTATACAGCATTCCCCATCTGAAAGAGGAGCTCAGGCGCTACGCCGTCCGCTTCTCCGATTACGAGGGCGGCACCACCATCGGCACCTACCTTGTGGATGCAGCGGAGAACCACGATATCGAGTTCTTTGTCTACTACGCCTTCGTCCCTGCCTACAACTTCTCCGAAGTCTCCGATCTCGTCCAGGCTATCAGCATCGAGCACGATTTCAAGGCATGGTACGACGTAATGCGGCGATTCAATCACATGTTCGAGTTGGAAATCGATCTCTCGGAGCTGGAGGAACAGAGCTACGAGTTGATGGTCTCCATGGACGCCAAGATCGATGAGCTCGACGAACAGATGCCAGACCTGGATGTCCGGACGTATATGGAGGAGGTGGCAGAGGAGTTCGAGGCCCACCCCTTTGTACCGCCGCTCAGTGACGTCTGGGGTAAAGCCCTTGATAATCTCCTGCGCAATGATGATGATGACGATGATGATGATGACAACGAGGAAGAGATTTGACACGGCGCCAGGGCCGGTTCTTGTGATTGTCCAACCTCAAGCGCTGCTCTAGCTGGCCTGCAGCATACGACGCGCCCCCTGAAGTAGAGATGGGGGACGCGTCGCGATTATCGATGACCTGGAGACCGCCAGACTCAGCCCCGGTTGAAGCATCCTTTCATTCGTGCGTTGCCGCCGGAGGCTCTGTCCAGACCTGCGGCGCCGTGGGGCGCCCTTGGCGCTGCAAGAACTCCCGCTGCAGCGCCGGTGTCAGCGTATCGGCCTTAACTGCCCGAATGGCTTCGATCAGCCCGTCAACCCGCCGACGGACCAGCACTTCACCTTTCTGACTGGTGGCCTTGCTGGCATCTCCAACATACATCGCCGGATACATCGCATACCAGTCCATCGGCGAGTAGATGCCCAGCTTCTGCAAGGGCTGGTTGCGTTTTAGGTTTGAAAAGGGCTCCGGCGGCACCTGTGCCATCTTCACAAGTTCAGGATAGAGGGCCAACGCTGTGCTCGTCTCGGCCTCACAAGCGTGACCGATCTCGTCGGTTTCCAGAAGATCCTCCGGCCCTTCCAGAGGCGGCACTCGCGCCTCGTATACCGTATAAGCCTTGACCTTCTCCACCAGCGTCTGGACAAAGAGCGGCACGAGAAAGCGGTTTCCACCGTGACCGCTGAAGAGGATGATTTTGTGCAGACCGTGGCGCGCCATCTCGTCACAGACCTTCTCCAACAGCGCAAAGACCAGCTCACGCCCGAGCACCACCGAGCCGGGCAGGTGTGCCGATTCGTGGTTGATGCCATATGGGTAGGCGGGAAAGACCACCGCCGGCTCCGCCTCAGCCGCCCGACAGGCCACCGCGTGTGCCTCAAACATGTCCGTCCCCAGCGGCAGATGAGGACCGTGAGGTTCCAGAACACCGATTGCGACGATGCCGACCCCCGCACACGCCTCAACAGCCTTCTCAAAGTCCGGTGCGGTCAGATGTTCCCACTGCATATCCGCCTCCACTAAGCCAGTGCCGGCAACTCGAAGCGGTCGCCGGTCTCCTCAATCCACTGCGCCAGGCGCGCCTGCAGCCGCCGACGCTCCGTGGCGAACCGCGTGTTGTGCGCCAGATTCACCAACTCGTACGGATCCGCGTTCAGGTCGAAGAGCAGCCAGGGTTGGCCCGCCAGCACGACGTACTTCCAACCATCTCGTGTGACCACACCACGCCAGGCGCGATCGACGCTGTCACCGTGCCCGGTGGGGATCACCGACTGGATGTACGCAGAGTCGGGGACCTCCTGTTGGGGGCGTTCGGGAAGTCGCAGCCCGGAGTAATCGTGTCCGCGCATCCAGTCCGGCTTATCAATCCCGCATAACCCCAGCGTCGTCGGGGCAATATCGACGTGGTTGATGACAACGTCCGGTCGTCCAGACCGACCCTCGTAGCGTGGTTGGAGGCCGCCCACGATAAAGGGGATGCGCAGCGACTCCTCCCAGGGGGCGGTCTTGCGAAACTGACCGTGCGAACCGTGAAGGTCCCCGTGATCGGAGAAGAAGATGAGGTGGGTGGTCAAATCCAACCCAGCATCGACCAAAGCCTGTCGGACTCGTCCCACGTTCCAGTCGAGATTCTCGATCTGCGCGTACGCACCGGCAAGCTCACGCCGTGTCCTCGCCTCGACCCACGGGACGCGGGGAACGTTGGGGCGGAGATCCAATAGAGCGGGGTTTTGCCGTCCCATCCAGCGCTCAGGGCTCACGTAGGGATCGTGTGGCGGCTGCACTGACAGAACAGCAAAGAACGGAGAAGCGGCCCCTTTCTTGCGAGCCTCCCCCTGTTTCTGGATGTAGTCGATGAGCAGCTCGGTAAGCGCATCGGTTTCGTAGCCCGGCAGCCGATATTGGAAGGCATCGGCGCCCTCACCGCCGTGAACCCAGCAGTCCCACTGACTGTTGTTGTTCTCGTATCCGATCCAGTTGTCGAAGTGACCGCGCTGCTCCGGCGGAATGATGGCCAGCGCGGCACGTCCATCCCGTTCCTTGAAACCGCCAAGGTGCCATTTGCCAAAGTAAGCTGTGTCAAAGCCGTGAGCGTTGAAGGCGTCAGCGACGGTGGGCAGCTCTGGCGGCAGCCGATGCTCGTGTCCGGGGACAGCTTCGTGAGGGTAGCGGCTGGTCAACAGCGACCCACGGAACGGGCAGCAAAGAGGGAAGCCACAGACCGCACGCTCATAATTCTGGCCTTCCATCGAGAGTCGATCCAGATTTGGCGTGTCAACGTTCGGATCGCCGTTGCAGCTCAAGGCCTGGGCGCGGTGCTGGTCACCGAAGATCCAGATAGCGTTTCTGTATTCGGGGGGATTGGACACTTTGGGGTCCTTTCTTGATCTACTGCCGAAATGCCTCTGCCGGCCCGTAGGGCGCTAGCCCGACGGTGATATATGGGTTTACCACCGTGTCCTCCTCATCGCGGGCAAACTGCCAAAGCCGCGCACACATCTCGCGCTTGACCGGCGCATAGGCCGGATCAGCGGCAAGATTGTGCATCTCTTGAGGATCAGCGCGCAGATCGTAGAGCTCGTCTCGATCGAAGCCATTGAAAACATACTTGTGATCACGGGTCATCACGGAGCGCTGAGTGTAGTAGAGCTCAACGCCGTTGCACTGCGTGTGGATAGCATCGCGCCAAGCGGGCGGCCCTCCACCCTCCAGAAACGGCAGCAGACTGGCACCGGTGAAATAGCGATCCGATGTGAGACCCGCTACATCCAAGATAGTCGGTGCGAAGTCGGCCTCGGAGACAAAGGCATCCACTTGGCGTCCCGGACTGTGTATCCCAGAGGGCCACCGGACCACTGCCGGTATATGATAAGCGCCTCGAAAGCAGGGAATTCCCTTGGCAAAGAGCCCGTGCTCCCCGGCATAGTCGGCATGGTCTGCAAGGAACAGGACGAAGGTGTCTTCAGCCTGACCCGTCGCAGCGAGGGCCGCCAGTATCTGTCCAAACATCGCGTCAAGGTAGGTACAATAGGCCCAGAAGTGGCGAATGCCTTCCCGCACCTCGCGCTCTGAGAGCTGGCCAAAGCGCATTTCACGCATCCGCCGGTAGATGCCCGGCTTGTCCTTCAGCCCATCGTGATAGCTGAGGGGCAGAGGGACGTCCTCCAGATCATAGAGGTCCAGATAGCGCTGCGGCACCACATAGGGGTCGTGAGGGCCGGTGAAGCCCACGTAGAGGCCCCAGGGATCATCTCCATCACTCAGCCTGGGAATCAGATCCAGCGCCTCGGCGAGCACTTGCTCATCATGATCCCCGGTGCGGTCGCCGGCACCGTATAGCCGATACGTCCCATAGCCAGGGCGCAGGATCTCTCCTTCGCCGCGCTCCATTGGTTCCTGTCTTGTGGCGAGCTCACGATAGTGGTCCCAGCGAACCCCGTGGAGCGTGCCCGCGGTCGCGCTGACGGTGTGCGGCGTCCAGCCGTGATCCTCAGGCGCCGTCTTGACGCTAACATGCCATTTGCCCGTGTAATGCAAATCGTAGCCGGCGTCGGATAGATCCTCACTCCACAGTCGAACACCTTCGTTAAGTCCCGTGCTCAGTGCCTGACGATTGCAGACGTTATTCCAAACGCCGTGACGGGAAGGAAAGAGCCCGCTGAAGAAAGTTGCCCTCGATGGGCAGCAGTGCGGCGTGGGACAGAAGGTATTGGTGAAGCTGACCCCCTCCTCGGCCAATCGATCCAGATTGGGCGTGATAGAGGGATGCTCCGGCATCGCGGTGTCGGCCCGCTGATGATCAGTCATCACCACTAGAATGTTAGGTCGTCTCATACACTCTCCTCTCATACGAAGCACTCATCTACGAACCAACCGTCTCGCCTCAATATCGACGCCGGGGCCCTAACCTGGCCAGGACAGCGAATCACGCCAGACGCACTTCTCGACCCGTCTGAGCGCTCTCCAACAGCGCCTCCATCATTTCCTGGATAATGAGACCGTGACGCAACGGCGCCTCGCAGGCAACACCGTCAAGAATACAAGCAATGAAGTGATCGGCGATTGTATCCCAGGCCTTGTGTGCCGCGGGCATTTTCACCGTGATATCCTGAGGTGCGCCGTTTACGGTACGATAGAGCGTCAGCGGGTCCAGCCGCGCACCGGCCTCCGAGCCGAAGAGCTCGATCTGCAGTTCGTCCTGCTGATGGCTCGCCCAAAAGCTCTCGATCTGCAAACCGGCGTCGTTGGCAAAGCGGATAAAGCCGCCGCCGTAGTCGTCGGCCGCATACTGCCGGTAGAAGTCCTCCGACTGTCGGCGGTAATGCCAGTATCCCTGCCCCCGCGGGCCGAACTTGGCACCGGCCACACCGGTGACGCTGATGGGTTTCGGCATGCCCATCAGCCACCAGGCTGCATCCAACACGTGCACACCCATATCGCGGAATGCCCCGCCCCCAGCCTGAATGAAGCCCAGGCTCCAGTCCGGAATGCCGCTGCGTCGAATGCTCCGCGCCCGCCCATAGTAGAGCTCACCGAACTCACCCTCTCCAGTGAGCTGACCCAGATACTGCACGGCATGGCTGAAACGCGTCGAGAGCGACATCATGTTGACGACTCCCGCCGACTCCGCCACGTCCACCAACGCCTGAGCTGGAGCTAGGGCATCGGCCAGCGGCTTGGTGATCAGCACGTGCTTGCCCTGCTTCACCGCTTCTATCGCGATGGGTACGTGCCACTGGTTCGGGGTGCCCACAAAGACCGCGTCGATATCAGGGTCCGCGCACATCTTCTCGTAGTCAGTATAGAGCTTGACCGGCTCGGGGAGCTCAGCGGCGAACGCCTCCATCCGGGGCTCCAAGAGATCGCACAAGGCCACGACGCGGCCCCGTGGATGGGCCGCCAGGGCACGACCGTTAGGACGGCCGATGCCCATCCCCACTATTGCTGCGCGTACTTCATTCACAGTTTCCTCCTCGTTCACTGAACTCCGGAGCTAACAATGATTCTCATCTCACCTGGAACAGCCCCGCCCAGACTGTTTGGGCCACAAGATAACCGCTCCCGCCGGCTGCGCGGGGGCGGTTGTCGGCAAGCCTGTGAATCGCCCTAGAGGACAGCTAGACCTTGGCGCCCAGCAGGCTGATCTTGCGCACATCATCGGCGTGGCGGTCGAGCTTCAGACCATTGAAGGTCAGAATAGTCACCTCCGCTAAGTAGAGCACCTCAGAGCCAGGCTCCAGGTGGCCCGCCACCGACCATTCATC
>PWVB01000234.1 GCA_003562365.1 Anaerolineae bacterium | reverse complement strand
TGGCGCGTTTCGTCAGCCGCTTCTTTCGAGAAGCTGATTTCGATTGCGTCATCGATGCCGCTCACACGGTGGTCGCGTGGCACACTTTTGGACCGGGGCCGATCGTACTATTCGATGGCCATATTGACACTGTATCGGTTGACGCAGCGCGGTGGCGAACATCGCCCTATGGCGGCACGGTTGAGGTTGGCCGATTCCACGGGCGCGGGGCCAGCGATATGAATGGGGCCTTTGCCGCAATGATGGTAGCGGCGCCGACGTTGGTGAGAGAAGTGTGCTGCGGACAGCGCGGATTGGCGGGCACGTTAGTCGTGACCGGCACCAGTTGGGAGAAGGTTACGCAGGATATGCGCTCAGTCGCGCCTTTGTGGAGCTGGCGGATCGGGGTTTGTGTCCTGCCTTTGTCGTCATTGGCGAGGCCTCGAATCTGAACCTCAAGCGGGGCCAGCGCGGCCGCATCCGGGTGAGCGTCAGAGTCGGGGGGCGCCCAGCCCACTCGGCCCATCCCCGTGCAGGCGCAAACGCCATCTACCGGGCTGCGCACTTGATCGCCAAGGTGCGGGCCCGCGAGCCCGATCGGGACTCGGTTCTTGGTGAGAATGTGCGTGAACTCATCGGGACTGCCTCACTGCCCGATCCAGCATCTTTGGGTATATCGGGTCGTTCTACAATCGGCGTCGGTTACACTCATCGTTGGGCTACATGCCACCGGAAGCCTACGAGCTAGTTGCAGTTCAACAGCCCGTGGTTCGCTTAGTATAGTGTCCACCTAATCGGGGGAAGGTCTCATATCGCGTTCACCTACTACGTGGAAGACGAACGCTGGGAGGCGACAGCAGGTGAGATTCGCGCCAGAGGCGTCAAGGCGCTGGCGGTACAGACCGAGGTGCGGGACCGGGAGGCAGTTCAGCATCTGGTGGAAGCCACGGTGGCGGTCTTTGGTCGGATCGATGTGCTGCTCAACAATGCATCGGTGTGGTTGAGGGCACCGCTATTGGAGATCACCGAGACCGACTGGGATGCAGCGCTGAACATCAATCTCAAGGGGCCTTTCCTCTGCACACAGGCTGTGGCTCCCGTCATGCTGGCCCAGGGTGGGGGGGGGTGATCCTCAACATCGCCGATCTGTCAGCCTTCCAGGCCTGGCCCGGTTACGCGCATCACGCCGCTAGCAAAGCCGGACTGGTTGCGCTGACCCAGGTGTCCGAGGTCGAACTCGCAGCGACGGTGCGGGTCAACGCCATCGCGCCGGGAACGGTTCTGCTCCCGGATCGGGCTCTCCCTGAGAAGAGATCTTGGGCGGAGGAGCGGTCATTGTTGAAGCGTATGGGCACGGCTGATGATGTTGCTTGCACCGTAGCGTTCCTGATGGAGAACGACTTTGCCACCGCAGTTGTCTACTTCATCGACGGCGGAAGACAGTTGGTCTGAGCGGTGCCTTCGTTTACCTTCACGGTCTATGGCTAGCGATACGATCCTTATTCGTGATAGTGCGATCCTTACGGCTGCGGGTTGGGTTCAGCCCGGCTACGTATTGGTCCAAGGGTCTAGCATCGCTACGATTGGCGAGAGTGAGCCGCCGCAGACTGTGGTGGCACAGACGGGCACTGTGTTAAGCGCGCAAAACTCGGCTGTGCTTCCCGGCTTGATTAATGGGCATACTCACCTGAGCCAGACATTTATGCGCGGCTTAGCTGGGGGACGTGGCTTAATCACTTGGCTGAAGGACGTCGTCTGGCCTATGCCGGCGGCGATCATCCCCGACGAGTTCTACCTGGCAGCTCTGATAGGGCTTGTGGAGAATCTGTGCTGCGGAGTCACAGAGGTTGTGAATCATCATAAACTTACGCGTACCCGCAGGCACACCGATGCCATGCTGGATGCCGTTGAAGTGTCGGGTTTACGAGTGACGGTGGCACGGGCTTGGTCGGACTTGGGCGAGAGTGCCGAGTCCGAGCAGGTGATCATACAGGATTTGGAAGAACGATTTCAGACGTGGCACTCACACCCGAGGATCTCCTTTGCTAACGGTCCGCTAGCCCTCTGGCGCTGCTCGGCGGCAATGCTGATTCAGACTCACGCTTTGGCCCGCCAGTACAGAAGGACTACGCATCTGCACGTTAGCGAAAGCGCCGACGAGGCTGTGATGAGCAAGCAACGGTATGACGTTCGCCCGGTTTTGTGGCTATACGACCTGGGGATTCTTGACACGAACGTTGATGTTGTTCACGCTGTATGGGTTAACAAGAATGAGCTGATGGTTCTTTCGGAGACCGGTGCCCGGGTCGTTCACTGTCTGGTGAGCAACGCCGTACTTGGATCTGGGATCGCGCCGTTAAACGATATGGTTGCGCTGGGAGTCCCGGTGCGCCTAGGCACTGATGGTCCGGCGAGCAATGATAACCAGGACCTCTTCGAGACCCTCAAGACGGCGGTAGTGTTGGCCCGGGCCACGGTGTGCGATCCGCAAGTGCTGCCACCGGGCACGGCTCTAAGGCTGGCGACGGGTGGTCGCGTTCTGGCGACGCAAGCGCCTGCTGATATCGTGGTCGTGAACCTAGATCACGCCAACGCCGTGCCTGTTCACGACATTACATCAGCCTTGGTGCTGGCAAACTACGGCGCCAGGGTCGAATCGGTCATCGTTGACGGACGGCTGTTGCTCAAAGAGGGTCGGCTACTCACCTTGGACGAGTCGGCCTTGCGCGAGGCCTGCCGTGTAGCTGCCGCCCATCTCCGCCAGCGTGCCTTCTGATGCTCGAACGGCGAGTGTGGATGAGACCGCTGTCTGGTGGTCTAGTCCTCTGCGTTGGTCTGCGGCTTGCGGAGATTCGATAGGGTTGCTACACTGTTCTGAGGAGGCCCTTTTTCCTGGCATCTGCTTTCTGCTAGGCAGGAGGCAGCTTTGCGCAAATTCGTCCAGCTACGTTTTAGGTTACCCAGGAGGCTTTTGATGATACACCTTGGCTCACAGTATTACCGCCCTCCGTTTCCCAGTGAGCGCTACTGGGAGGAGGATATCCAAAGGATGGTGGATTCCGGCCTCAACACGATACAGCTCTGGGTTGTATGGGCCTGGGTTGAGGCACAGTCGGGCGTCTTCAACTATGAAGACTATGATCAGCTGGTCGAACTCGCCGACAAGCACGGCCTTCAGGTGGTACTGAGCACCATTGCCGCCATTCATCCTTACTGGATTCATCGGCTGGTGCCTGATAGCCAGATGGTGGACAACTTCGGCCATCGAGTTGTCTCGTCCAACCGCGGTGAGTGTCATTTCGGACTGACACCTGGTGGCTGCTTTGATCATCCCGGTGTCTGGGAGCATATGCGACGGTTCCTCAGCACCACCGCGGAGCACTATCATCGATTACCGAATCTTCACGGTTGGGATGTCTGGAACGAGCTGCGGTGGAACGTGCAAGCCGATGGGCTGGTTTGTTATTGTGACTACACGATCAACCGTTTCCGCTCGTGGCTGGATGCGAACTTCGGTGGTCTTCAAGGGCTGAATGCTGCCTGGGAGCGGCGTTATTCCTCTTGGGATGATGTACGCCCCGGTAAGATGCCTGATCGACCCTATACTGAGATGATGGCGTTTGAGGCGTTTATCACCTGGCGCTCGGTGCAGCACGCTTACGATCGCTATGCGACCATCAAGGCGATCGATGCGTACCATCCCGTCACCGTACACGGCGGACAGCCGACGGTTCTTCACGGCAGTGACAGCTATCCCAACGCCACTGCATTGCATCGCGGTAACGACTGGGGCTTTGCGGATGTTGTGGATGGCATTGGAACATCGAGTTTTCCCAAGTGGGGGGGGCTAGAGATGGACCGGGCGCAGTTTATAAGCCGCCTTGATTTCTCCGCCTCGGCACGGCAGGACAAGCGCATCTGGCTGAGTGAACTGCAAGGCGGCCGGTCCAACATCGGGTTTGGTGTTGCGCAGGGCGTGGATGCTGCCGCGCAGCAAACCTGGGTCTGGACGGGTATCTCAGCGGGCGCTGATGCGATTCTGTTTTGGTGCTGGCGCGACGAGGTCTTTGGACGTGAGAGCACCGGCTTTGGGTTAGCGGGCAATGATGGCCTGGCTTCAGAGCGCCTAGCAGCGATGCGAGAGACCGGCAGCGTACTCAAGGCGCATGGCACGCTCTTAGAGAGCTACGAGCCAGCACCGGCGCAGGTAGGGCTCTTGTTCAGCCCCCAGACCTACTATCTCTACTGGGCGCAGGATGGTATTGCTAGGAAACCGCTGAAGGCTATTCAGGGGTATGCACGGGCGATGATCCGGCGAAACATACCTTATCGTGTGGTTGAAGAACAACACTTGGAGAACGGGCTCGAGGGGCTAAAGCTTCTAATTCTGCCCCGAAGTGTTGTGATGGACGATTCCGTTGCACGGACGCTGGCCAACTTTGTCCGGCGCGGTGGTGTGCTCTTCTGTGAGTCTGAAGTCGGCGCCTTTGGGACAAACGGCCTATACCGCTATCCTGAGGATCGGTTCTTTGCCAAACTGACCGGGATCGAGGAGGTAGGACGAAGGCAACTGTCGGATGCTGGTGACCTCTCGTTCGTGAACACTACCGTCGGCTTGGAGATTGCCGGCACGACCTATAGCCTGCCGGCGGCTCAGTGGCTCACACCAATGTCTTCGCCAGGTGGAGGGCTAGAGTGCGACAAGCGCGTCAGCTCCGACCCAGACCTGAGCGCAGAGGCGCTGCTGATCGAAGCCCCGATAGGTGAGGGAAGGATCCTGTTCTGTGGCACCTATCTAGGTGATGCCTATCTGCAGGCCAGAAGCGAACGGGCGGCACCGTTTGAGGCATTCCTGGAGGCATTGGTTCAGAGCGCAGGGATCCATCGACCGGTTGCTGTGGCGGCGCCCCTTCCCCAGGGCGATGCCTTTGTGCACGTAAGGGTAGGTGCAGCTCCGGTCGGCGGTGATGGAACAGGGCTGCGGCCCGTGGCCTTCGTTTTCACCCCGAAACCCGACACCTCGGTTGAACTCCACTTCCGGCCGGATACCTTTGCAGGTTCTGTTACGGATCTGCTCTCTGGAGAGGAGGTCTTCCTGGAGTCGGAGGAGCACGTGCAGAAGATCAAGCTCGGGCCGACGAGATGGGGTGTAGCGGTCCTGGTAGGGGACTAACCGTCGCACCGCCCACCTTGGTGGACGACAAAGGCTGGGTGGCAGGAAAACTGGCATTTGGATCAGTAAGGCAAATCAGGCCGACTGGACTATGCGGGACTAGGAATATCGGAGCATAAGGATGGCAGAGAAACCGGCACCAACGCGTGACGAAATTCCCGATCAGTATAGATGGCACGCCGAAAGTCTGTTTGCCTCATCAGCGGCCTGGGCTCTTGAGGTCGAGCGTTTGGGTGGGGCGATTCGAACACTGTCGGCTTTCCAGGGTCGCTTAGCTGAGCGTCCGGAGATCCTGGCAAACGCACTGGATGCGATGACTTCTATCATGGCGCGACTGGGCAGAGTTTACACCTACGCCAGCCTCAGCTACTCGGTCGACTTGCATGATCAAGATGCGGCGATGGCAGCTGGGCGCGCGCGAGATCTGTTTGGGCGCTTTGCAGCGGCCCAGGCATTCTTCGACCCTGAGCTGCTCTTAATCGGGGAGGAAAAACTCCGTCAGTGGATGGTCAAAACACCACGTCTTGAGATTCTGGATCACTACCTTAACAATCTCTTTCGACAACAAGCTCACGTGCGGTCAGCCGAGGTCGAGACGGTGATGGGTATGCTTGCCGATCCCTTCTCCGGGGTGTCTACGACTGCCAGTGCACTGACCGATGCTGATTTCACCTTTGAGCCGGCTATTGCTGCGGATGGCACCAAGCTGGAGGTAACACAGGGCTCCCTGCGAAAGATACTGGGCGGCGCTGATCGGGTGGCTCGGCGGACTGCGTGGGAGCACTATCAGGACCAGCATCTGGCTTATCGGAATACGCTGGCGGCGAGTCTAGCTACATCCATCAAGCAGAACGTTTTCGAAATGCGGGTTCGTGGCCATGACTCAACGCTGGAGATGGCGCTCTTCGAGCAGCACATTCCCGCTGAAGTCTTCCACAATCTGATTGCCACCTTTCGGAAGAACCTTCCAACCTGGCACCGATACTGGGCAATCCGACGGAAGGCGCTTGGTGTTGAGGCCCTCTATCCTTATGATGTCTGGGCACCGCTTACGGCGCAGCGGATTGAGATTCCTTATCAGCAGGCGATCAACTGGATCTGCGAGGGACTTGCGCCGATGGGGCAGGCGTATGTTGCCGCACTACGTCACGGCGTGATGGCACAGCGCTGGATCGATGTTTACCCTAACCGAGGCAAGCGATCGGGTGCCTTCTCGTCGGGCTTCAAGGGCACGCATCCCTTCATTGTGATGAGCTATAATGGCGACATCTTCAGCCTGAGTACTCTGGCCCACGAGCTCGGACATTCGATGCACTCCTACTACACCTGGCAGACTCAGCCGTTCCTCTATGCCAATTACTCTCTCTTTGTCGCTGAGGTTGCCTCCAACTTCCATCAAGCGCTGGTACGTGACCATCTGCTCAAGACGAGTGATAGTACAGCTTTTCAGATTAGCGTTATCGAGGAGGCGATGTCAAATCTTCACCGTTACTTTTTTGTTATGCCGACATTGGCACGATTTGAGCTGGAGGTGCACAGGCGTGCCGAGCGTGGCGAGGGACTGAATGCCTCGAGTATGGTGACGTTGATGGCCGATCTCTTTGCTGAAGGATATGGTAGTGAGGTGCGCTTTGACCAAGAGCGCGTGGGTATCACCTGGGCGACGTTTGGGCACCTCTATGTCGATTATTATGTCTATCAGTATGCCACCGGTATTTCCGGCGCCTATGCACTGGCTAGGCACGTCATCGACGGGAAGGCGGGTGCTGTCGACGACTATCTGGATTTTCTGCGAGCCGGCGGCTCAGAGTATCCACTGGCTGTATTGCAGCGCGCTGGCGTGGATCTGGCAACGCCGGAGCCGGTAGAGGTGACGTTTGAGGTCCTGGCAGATATGGTGGATCGATTGGAGTCGCTGGTCGATGCTGGAGGTCTGCAATGACGAAAGCCGTAAGGGACTACCAGGTGTTGCCGCCTCGGGTATTGATGGACCCTACGGCGCGGCGCCTGCGCGATACCTATGCTGTTACCCCGGGCATCCCGCTGGTAAAGCGCGAGTTCGGGTTCTACGCGCTGGAAGCGTGGCGCGCGCAGGGAATGCCGGGGGACGCGGATCTGGCGGATCTTTTCGATCTTGACCCGCCAGGCAAGCTCAGTCTAGGACAGTTGGGTTGGTGCGAGGCCGGGCTGGCACCTGTCTTCGAGACCCAGGTGCTGGAGGATCGAGGTGAGCACGAGTTGGTCCAGGATTTCGCTGGACGTCACGTGCTTTACTTCAGGGGACGCCGCGATGGCTTTATGCCCGAATACGTGGATCATCCTGTGAAGGATATGGCCAGCTTCGAGACTCAGATCGCATGGCGGATGGATCCCAGTACGCCGGAGCGGTACGTGGACCTGGATGAGCGGATGAGTTTGGCCAGGGATGCTGCCGCTCAAGGGCTGATGATCACACAGAATCTCGTGGGTGGCTACATGTACCTGCGCAGCTTAATGGGCCCGGAAGGTTTGCTGTATGCTTTCTACGATATGCCTGAGGTCGTCCACGCGTGTATGGAAGCCTGGTTGGAGCTGGCCGATGAGGTGATTGCTCGCCACCAGCACTATGTGACGCTTGATGAGTTTTTTATCGCAGAGGATATCTGCTACAATGGCGGCCCTCTGATTTCCCCGCGGATGATGAAGGCTTTTCTGTTCCCATATTACCAGCAACTCATCAATAACATCAAGGCGCGACAATTAGACAGAAGCCGTCACCTCTACATCCAGGTGGACACCGATGGGTTCGCTGATCCAGTGATTCCACTGTACCGGGAGGCGATTGGCATGGATGCGATGAGCCCTTTCGAGGTGGCTGCCGGGTGCGATGTGGTCCGCACTGGACGTGAGTATCCCGGTCTAGCGATCTTCGGGGGAATCGATAAACGGATCTTGGCCGCTGGTCGCGATGCGATCGACGCGATGTTGGAGCGTATCGTCCCGACAATGCGGGCGCGTGGCGGTTACATCCCGACCTGTGACCACGGTGTGCCAGCCGAGGTGCCCTACGAAGACTACCTTTACTATCGCAGGCGCGTTGTCGCATTGGGCGGTTCATCGTAAGGTTCGTGCGCGTTGATGGCGAGATGGACCGCTTGCGACAAGTGATGCTTCCGCTGGTGCTTAGTTCATTCTGTAGCGACCTCGGATGGTAAGGTTCCCTTGGGTAACGCTGACCTCGGTGATCTGAGCGTGCTGCTGGCCCACCAATAGGACATCACCTAGCCCACGGTCCAGCAGGTTGAAGACAAACGCCGGCATCACGACGTGGCCAATCTGTCCCTCGACGAAGTTGAGGGCCAATCGGCCATCGACCGCGGCCGGGGCAAAGGCCACTCGAACAGGTAGGCTCCATCTGAGAAGGCCGATCTCACCGCGCGAGATCACCTGGCCGTCGGCTCTGAAGTAGACGGCAGGTTCGCGAATCCCAGCGCGCAGCCCTGGCAAGCGCAGGCCGTTGGCATCGCCTTGTGGACCGAGTAGACGCCGTGCAGCCTCGATGTCAAGAGTGTCAACTGCCAACCCCTCCAGTCCCTCCAGCCCCTCGATTTGAGTTAGCTGATCGAGATCGATCCCTTCCAGCTCCTGAGTGAATTCCCGGCGTATGTTGAGAAACGATGTGATCTCCGCGTCGGTCACAGTTAGGCTGAGAATCTGGGTGTTGGTTGCCTGCTGGCCTGCTGTGAGGCCTTTGCGCAACAGGCTAAGGGCTGCATCGCGCGAGACGGTGGGGCTAGGGCCGTCATCGGGCAGCTGCCATCCGTCACTTACTTCACCTCGCAATGTGCCACAGCCGCTTGCCAGCAGAGCCATCAGCAGCGGGATCACTAACCAGCTCGGTTGCGCTAAACGTCTTCCTCGCATCATCTGATTCTCCTTTGCAGAAACATCAAGTCGTCACATAATAACGCTATTTATATAACACCAATAATATTAATTATAGCCTTGGGCTTTCGGATGGCAAGCGAACCGCAGACAGGCCATTGCTCATTTGGTAGTGTATACATTTCGGTGGCAGATTGAGGAAAGAGCGGACTGGATGTAAGCCAGGCTTGAGAAACTCAGCTGCAAGGAGGCCACTCTATGACAACTATGCCCGAGACTTGTGCGTCTGTCAATGCCC
>PWVB01000535.1 GCA_003562365.1 Anaerolineae bacterium | reverse complement strand
GTAGGTGCCCATCAGGCCGTGGACCGGCATACCCGCCAGCTTCCCTGCCAGGTCCCAAAGCGCGACATCATAGACAGCCATGACCGGCGAGGCTTTAGCCTGCTGGAAGAAACGCTCGCGGTCCAGAGCTGGCTCACCGAGATAGCGCGAGGCAGCGTCGGCGACTGCCCGGGCGCTCGTGCGCCAACCGGCGTATTCGCCCTGCGTCCCATCATCTGCCGTGATCCGAAGCGCCCCCCCGTTGAAGCTCAGTGCGCTGTCGGGGTCGTAGTGATACGCTCGCCGGTGCGTTAGGCCCTTTACCTCCCAGTTGAAGCCCAGCACCTCAATCTTCTTGATCGTTGGATTCCTCATCTCCCACGTCCTTTTCACACTCATCAGGTACCGCTCCCGCATGCCAAAGGCTGGCTGCCGCCGCCACGCGTTCAGTGATCGCACCATACTGCACGTCCTCAAAGCGCGTGGTGTCGATCTCGATCCGCACCCCGCCGATGTCCAGCGGCTCAGGGCGCCAAGCAACAGTCTCCGGGCGCAGCCGCTGCGTCCAAACCGCATCCAGATGGCCGGGATGGCGCTCGCGCACCGCCGCCCGGCGCTGGAGCCGTCCTACCAGCACCTTGGGGTCGGTGCGGCACAGGATCTGCAGCGGACGAAAGGGGTAGCGGGTCAGAAGCGCCTGCAGCTCCGGCGTCGCCAGCTCGCTGTAGAAATTGGCCTCCACCACGCAGGGCTGCTCGGCAGCCACCTGTGCCGTCAACCAACGGTAGAGCAGCGCCATACTGGCCTGGCTAAGCTGACGCGACCATGCCTCGTCACGCCAGCCCAGGGTCGCAAAGAGCGTCTCCTTGATCCCATCCTTGCTTAAGAGCGGCACCTGGACGCCGAGCGCCGCCAGGCGTGCCAGCAGCGCCTTGGCCACCGTGGACTTCCCGGTGCCCGGCGGGCCGGTGATAATCACAATCCACGGCCCTTGTGCATCACTCACAGCTGGACCTCATCGCCTACCGCCGCCAGCGCGCCCTTGGGCACCTTGCAGATCATCGTGTAAGCTGGATCGTAGCAATTGCCCACATCGTAGGCCACAACCTGGCCAAGGAACGTGTGCGCCGCCATCGCGGTCAGACCGTACTCGGTCTGCAACCAGCGAAGCATCTCTGTCGTCGCGTGCTGCACGGCCTGGTCAAGCGGGCGGGCATTGCCGATGGTAAAGATCCATTCCTCAGTCTCTCCCCGTGGCCAGGCGATGCCCTCCGGCGACATCTCCGCCGAGTCACCACCACCCTTGAGTAACCGCACCGTGAAGCGCACGTCGAAGGACGTCTCGATACCGGTGCCAACGATCTCGCCATCACCTTGGACGGCGTGTCCGTCCCCTAGATGGATCAGCGCGCCAGGCACGAAGACCGGGAAGCGCACCGTGGTGCCTACCGCCAGCCCTCGGTAGTCCATATTACCGCCGTGGGGACCGGATGTCGCGGTCCAGATGGCCTGCCCGTGATCGGGAGCCACCCCGAGACAGCCGAGCATCGGGGCTATAGGCAGAGTGAGGTTCGCGAGCTGATTCAGCGGCCCGACGGCGTCCTCCGCAGCGATCCGCGCGGTCCCCGCCCCCAAATCGAGGTCCCAGCGCACCAGTTCCCGCCTATGGTAGGCTATGACGGCCTCGGGGTCAACGACAGCGGGCGCCACCTGGTTGCTGGTCCAGCCCCAGGAGCGGTTAGGGTAGAGGGTCTCCAGCGCGACGGCGACGGCGTCGCCGGGCTCGGCTCCCTCGACGTAGAAGGGGCCCGTTTGGGGATTCGGACGAGCCGCCACCGGCTCGCCGCGAGCGTCCAGGCCGTGGGCATCGGCAGTTGTGGTGATCACGGTGTCGCCATCAGCGATGCGCAAAACCGGCGGGTGCGGACCGAAGGTGTTAACGTAATGGTCAGGCGCGAAATGGTGGGTCGTCACGGTGCTCCTCCTTGAGTTTCATCAGGTACGCCGGACCCATAACAAGGGGCCCTTTCACTGGCATTGTAGGGCTACAAGCAGCGCAGCGCAAATCCCGGTGGCGCGGATTGGGTTGCCAACCCAATCCAGAGAAAATCCCAACTGACTCCGAACGCCACCGCGCCCCGGCTATGTTATGCTGAGTGTAAGTGTGAACAACAAGCAGACCAGGAGGCTAGAGCCATGACCACCGCAAGAGAGACCGAGCTGACCCTGAACATCGGAACTACCATCCGGTGCACGGACGGTGACTGCGCGAAACTGCACAAGATCGCTCTGGATGAGGAAAGCGACGAGGTCGCGGCGCTGATCGTCGAGCGCGGGTTGTTAGCCAAAGACCGCCGCGTCCTGCCGATCGATCTGGTCACCAAAACCACGGAGGAAGCCATCCACGTCGACCTACATAGCGACGCCCTGGACGACTACAAGACCTACGATGAGAAGATCTTCAGAGAGCCGGCAGAGGGCTGGGAGGAGACACAAGATCTCACCGTTGAGGGTCAATTCGTGCGTATGCCTCAGGGGTTCACCGTCCAGACGCCGTCGGTCCCCTCCGTCCGTAAGCGAGTGCACGAGGGGCTCAGTATCGACGAGACGCCCATCCACAGCGGCACTCCCGTGCACAACATTGAGGGCAAGATCGGAAGCGTCGACCGGCTGATCAGCGACGAGGAGAGCAAGCGGCTCACGGCGGTGGTCCTGCGCACGCCGGGCCTGCTCCCCGAATATCATATCCTTTCCGCGGAACACATCAGCAGCATCGACGAGGACGGCGTTTACATTGAACTGGATGAGGACCAGGTGCAAGACCTGCCGGTCTACGAGCCAGAGTCGTAGCAGCAGGCCGTCGCGCACAGCAAAGGCGCGTTGGGCTAGTCACCCAGCGCGCCTCTTTTTTCGTCTGTGGCGTTATGCTACCATCATGTTAAAATGAGAGCATAATTCAATCGTCGCCCGGCGGATAGAGGGCTACACTACCTCAGGGCGGCTTATGTGTAAGGAGGGAGCCATGCACATCGTCACAGACAGTGGCGCCGATGTCGGCCTCGATCCCAAGCAGCTTGCGGAGCTGAACATCACCGTGGTGCCACTAGTGGTCACGCTGGACGACAAGACCTATCAAGAAGGCGTGGACATCACACATCGGGACTTCTACGAACTACTGGCAGCGACCGACAGCCTGCCCACCACCTCGCAGCCAGCGGTGGGCACCTTCGCCGAGTTATATCGCGAGTTCGCCGTGTCGGATCCGGAGATCCTCTCGATCCATATTAGCTCGGGGTTAAGCGGCACCTACAATTCGGCGATGAGCGCCGCGCAGATGGTACCGGAGGCCCAGGTGACCACCGTCGACACCAAGACGCTGTCGGCCGCCGCGGGCTGGCAAGTGAAGGCCGCCGCCCGGGCGGCGAAGGCGGGCTGGGGCGTCGAGGAGATACTGCCGCTGTTGGGACGGATCAGCGACGCCAGCGACAGCATCTACACGCTTAGCGACCTGACCTACTTGATCCACGGCGGCCGCATCAGCCATATGAAGGGGCTGATCGCGTCGGTGCTCGATCTCAAACCGATCATCGGCGTGGAGAAGGTCAACGGCACCTATATCCAGATGGGTAAGACACGGCGCTTCGAGCGGGCGGTTGAGGGACTCGTGGACCGGATCACCAAGCAGTACCCGGCGGGCAGCGCGCTCCGCACCCAGGTCCTTTATGCGAATAACCCGGAGTTCGGGGCGATGCTGCGCGACCTGATCGACGAACGCTTCGACTGCGATTGGCTGCCCGTCGGCCCTATGTCATTGGTGTTAGGGGCTCACACCGGACCGAGCATGGTGGGCGTCGCCTACGGGCCGCAGTCGGCCTTCGAGGCAATACCTTAGCGGGGAAGCCAGACCGCTCAGTCGCTCGGGTTCATGTGGACCGCGTGCCACCTTGCCCGTATGCCAGCGACAAGGGCCAAGGCCGGTCTGCTCAGACGTCTGATCGAGTAAGCACGGACCGTCCGATCTGCTGGATCGGGGCGACTCAATCCGGGCGTCCGGAGTTGGGCTCGGGCCGAAGCGTCGCGCGCCGCCTCAAAGGCGCTACGGGAGGCCAGCGCCTGCTGCGCCATCCGAGTTATGTTCGGATGGCGCCGGGCGTCTAGCACCAGCGCGCCGGCGCCGTCGGGGAGGCAAACTGCCGGCGAGCCGGTGACGGTGGACAGCGCGATCGACCAGACTCGGTGTTGCCTCGCCGCCCTTGCCGATGCAGCACATCGTGAACTGGCCGGCAAGCGTTGGCGTCGATTGCCGGCAGATGTCCCCGGATGGTCGCCGATCGCCCGCCGCAGGTACACTCGGAACCGATAGCCTTAAATGTCCAGATCTTCGACGGGGTGGAGCGGTCGCGCGTCATTGCGTCAAGTCTGGCGTGGGTCGTCCGTCTTGGCATCGGGGCTCGTCCTGTGAGCGCGTCCGTCGGCGGCGACGAGGGCTATAGTCGCCATTGTCGCATCCCAGTATAAGGCACGTATTGGCCCAGCTAAACGGTGCAGGTAGCTCAACCGCGAGGTGAATTCGGCATCCCATCCCGCCTGACTTTCGACTCGGAGAAAATCGTGTATCATTGCCCCCGGGGGCGGGCGCTGCCCGCCGCCAGGCGTCGGATTATGGGCGAGGCGCATCCCCAGGCAGCGCCTCGGGCCCAATCTCATAGCTCGCAAGGGGGAAACGCAATGATTAATCAAGCGATGCTGGCATCCGAGGGAAAGGCGTTGCGTAAGAAGCGCTGGGCGTGGTACTTCTACGACTTCGGCAACTCGGCCTACGCCGCGGTGGTGCTACTCGCCGTCTACGCCGCCTATTTTCAGGGCCAGGTGGTGGGTGGGGCGCAAGGATCACGTCTCTGGGGCCTATCGGTGGCGGTGGCAATGTTCATCGTCGCCGCGATCTCGCCGGTGTTGGGGGCCATCGCGGACTTCTCTAACGCCAAGAAGCAGTTCCTCATCGGGTTTACCGTGCTTTCATGCCTCTTTACCGCAGCACTCTTCTTCGTGGAACCTGGAGACGTCTTTATCGGTATCCTCTTCTTTATACTGGCGGAGATCGGCTATCGCGGCGGGCAGGTCTTCTACGATGCGCTGCTGCCGGAGATCGCCGATGAGTATAACATCGGGCGAGTCTCAGGCTACGGCTGGGCTTTGGGATCCTTCGGCGGCGTGCTCTGTCTGCTGATCATCCTGCCGCTGATTATGATCTTCGAGGGGCCCTTTATGGTGCGCCTCTCCTTCGTCATCACCGCCGTTTACTATGCCGTCTCGTCGCTCCCGATCTTCCTGACCATCCGCGATGAAAGCCCTCCCCAGGAACTGGAACCGGGCGAGACTTACGTAACGGTGGGGTTCCGCCGCATCTGGCGGACGATACAGGCCGCTGGTGACTACAGGGAATTCATCAAGTTCGTGGCCTCCTTCGTTGTCTACAATTCGGGGGTGATGATGGCGATGAACTTCGCCGCTATCATCGGCGCCGTGCTCTTCGGTATGGAGCAGACCGAGCTGATCCTCTTCGTGATCCTGGTCCAAGTCACCAACGTGATCGGCGCCTATCTCCTGGGCCATCTGGTGGACCGGATTGGGGCCAAGCCGGCAATGGTACTCTCGATCTTGCTGATGGTGCTTGCCGTGGCATTGATGTTCGTGGCCCAGACAATGGCTTTCTTCTTCGTCGTCGGCGCGCTGGCGGGCTTTGCAATGGCGGGCATCCAGTCGATCAGCCGCACTATGGTCGGAGCCCTGAGCCCGGTCGGACGGAGCGCTGAATTCTACGGCTTCTTCGCTGTCGCCGGCACCATCTCTTCGGTGGTGGGACCGGCGATCTTTGGCACGCTGGCCTACCGTGCCGCGATCTGGTACCAGAATGTCCAGGGGTTACCGGAGTTGGTCGCCGAGCAAGCGGGGCAGCGCCTGGCGGTGCTGGGCATGGGGGCTACCCTGCTGTTAGGCCTGGGCGTACTGGCGTCGGTGAGCCAGGCGCGCGCCAAAGCCTCCTACACACTGGCCATCGAAAGCAAAGAGCTCGCTAAGGTCGGCTGATGGCCAGATCGGCAGATAGCGCCTTGCACAACTCACGAAATATGCTACCCTTTACCAGTTTAAAGGAAGGGGCAGTGATGCGCAGGCGAGGATCCGATGCGAACGTAGCCCGATGAACAAGCTCAAGGAATGGCGTTTCTCCTCACAGCTTATTGATGCAATGTTGCCGCTCTTCGCCACCCTGGCGGCGCTGGTGGTGGGGGCGTTCATGCTCCTAGCGCTGGGCGCCAACCCGCTGGTTGCCTACAACGCCCTCCTCGACGGCGCCTTCGGCAGCGTCAACTCGCTGGCCGACACATTGGTCCGTGCAACGCCGCTGCTCTTTGTGGGCGTCGGCATCTGCATTGCCTTTCGAGGCGGCGTTATCAACATCGGTGGCGAAGGACAGTTTGTGGCCGGCGCGCTATGCGGGACGCTGGTGGGGTTGGCCTTTCCCAACGGACCGGCCCTGATTATCGTCCCCCTGGCCTTTTTGGCTGGGGTGCTAGGCGGTGCCGTCTGGGGCGGTATCCCGGGGCTGCTTAAGGCGCACTTCAACGTCAACGAGATCCTCAGCACTGTGATGATGAACCAGATCGCTACGCAGGGGATGAACTTCCTGCTGATCGGACCGCTCATCGATCCCGTGCAGCTGGAGCGCGCCTCGCGCATTCCGCAGACTGCGCGGATCTCAGCGGCCTTTAGCCTCCCCCGTCTGGTCCCCACCCGTCTGCATCTGGGCACACTCATCGCGGTGCTGATGGCGGTGCTGGTCTACATCCTGCTCTGGCGCACCACCCTAGGCTACCGCATCCGAGCGGTAGGGCTCAATCCCGAGGCATCGCGCTACGCGGGCATCAACGTCGCCCGCCACATCGCGCTCTCGCTGGCCTTGAGCGGCGCGCTGGCCGGTCTCGCCGGGGCCGTGCAGGTCTTCGGCGTGAACTTCCGGATGTTCACCGACGGCTCGGCCACCGGTTTCACCGGCAGCGCCGGCTTCCACGGCATTGTCGCCGCACTCTTCGGACAGCTCCACCCGCTGGGCACCATCCCCGCTGCCTTCCTCTTTGGCGGCCTGCTGGTGGGCGCCAACAGAATGCAGCGCGCCGTGCAGGTCCCCTCGGCGTTCATCATCACGCTCAACGGGCTGGTGGTGGTCTTCGTGGTGAGCACTGAGCTCTGGCGGCAGCAGCGCGCCCGGCGGCGGGCCGCGGCCACCATCCCGGCAGAAGACGACGAAGCGCTCCCGGCGGCGATGCCAGCTGAGACCAAGCCGCAGGATCTGGAGGCAGCTATATGACACAGCTGCTGTCAGCACAGGTGCTGCTGGGCATCCTGGCGTCGGGCATCCGCCTGGCGACCCCCTACCTCTACGCCGGCATTGGGGAGACCTTCGGGCAGCGCAGCGGAGTCCTAAACCTGGGCGTCGAGGGCCAGATGCTGCTCGGCGCCTTTGCCGCCTTCTACGCCGTCAAGCGAACCGGCAACCTCTGGTTAGGCCTGCTGGCTGCAATGGTCGTCGGCGGCCTGATGGGCCTGGCGATGGCCTTCGTCAGCGTGACGCTGCGGGCCAAGCAAGGGATCAGCGGTATTGGCTTTTTCCTCTTCGGCCTGGGGATGAGCGACCTGCTCTTCCAGCGGATGCTGGGCACGGTGGAGACCGTGAGCGGCTTCCGCCCGGTGGCCATCCCGCTGCTGAGCCAGATCCCCGTGGTAGGGCCGATCTTCTTCAACCAGAACCTCCTGGTCTACTTCGCCTACCTTCTGGTGCCCAGCGCCGCATTTGTGATGAACAAGACGACGCTGGGCCTGAAGATTCGGGCAGTGGGCGAGACTCCTGAGGCTGCCGACTCGCTGGGCGTCAGCGTCAGCCAGGTGCGCTACATCACCGTAACCCTCGGAGGGATCCTCTCAGGCGTCGCTGGGGCATCGCTCTCCATCGCCCTCCTCAACGTCTTCCAGCAGAACTTGACCAGCGGCCTGGGCTTCATCGCCGTGGCGCTGGTCTACTTCGGCGGCTGGCGGGCATGGGGCCTGCTGGCGGGCGCGTTGCTCTTCAGTATGGTCAACGCCCTGCAACTCTGGGTCCAGGTGCTGGGTATCCCCATTCCCTCGGAGTTCGCCGTGATGATGCCCTACGTCCTCACCATCGTGGCTCTGGTGGTAGCGGTGCAGCGCGTACGACCGCCTACCGCCTTGACCAAGCCCTTCGTGCGCGAGGGGTAAACGTTTGTGTCCCATTTAAGCAGTTCCATCCGATCAACAGGAGGAGAATCTACATGAGCAAGCTAGGCAGACTTTTTATCGTCTTGACCCTACTGGCCCTGGCGGCCAGCGCCTGCGGCCCCGCCGCCGACGATGGCGACGACCAGCCTTTCCGCGTCGCGGTGGTCACCCCCAGCGCCATCAACGACCTGGCCTTCAGCCAGAGCATTTATGACGCGATGGTGATTGTGCAGAACCATATGGGCGGCGAAGACGCCATGGAGTTCGTTGTTTCCGAGAGCATGTTCGTCGTCGACGATGCCGGCGCCGCCATCCGCGATTACGCAAGCCAGGGCTACGACCTGGTGATCGCCCACGGCTCCCAGTACGGCGGCGTGTTGCAGGAGATCGCCCCGGACTTCCCTGACATCAGCTTTGCCTGGGGGACAACGGTCGACACCTTTGGTATCCCCAATGTCTTCGCCTATGAGGCCCGTTCCGAAGAGGGCGGCTACGTCAACGGCGTCATCGCTGCCGCGCTCACCGAGAGCAACATCGTCGGGGTGGTCGGCCCCATTGAGACCGGCGACGCCAAACTCTACGTCGACGGCTTCGTTGCTGGCGTGCGGGCCCAGAACCCTGCCGCCCAGGTCAACGCCAACTGGATCGGCTCCTTCAGCGACGTCGCGCTGGCCTCCGAGGCCGCGCAGACCCACGCCGGCGCCGGCGCCGACGTGATGGCCGGCACGGCCCAGATGGTGGTGGGCGCCATCGGCGTGGCCCGGGACAACGGCATCCTCTGGCTGGGCACGCAGGCCAGCCAGACCTCGCTGGCACCGGAGATCGTGGTTGCCAACCAGATCTACGACTGGTCCGGGATTATCCTGGAGATCATCGACCTCATCGGCGAGGGAACAATGGGTGGGCAGTCCTTCGAGATCACGCTGGATAACGAGGGACTCTTTATGGAATATAACCCCGACTTCCCGCTGCCAGCTGAGGTGCGCACGCTGGCCGACGAGACGGTAGAGGGCATCATCGCCGGCACCATCGATCCCCTGCCCTGACCGGTATGGCAGCTGACGCCCTGACCGCCGGACGCGCCC
>PWVB01000448.1 GCA_003562365.1 Anaerolineae bacterium | reverse complement strand
TCGTCGAGCAGCAGGTCCAGCGCGCGGCGCTGCTCCTGGCGCTCGAGCCGCTCGATCTCCACCTGCGCCCGTCTTTCATCTTCGCGCAGACGGCGCATCGTATCATCAAGTAGATCGTCCAAGAACTTCAGATCTGCCTGCACCCGCTTCTGCTCATCGACCTGAAGGTGGCTGACGGCCTCGGGCGAAAGCGGCTCTCCCCCTCGTACTGGAGCGACAGATAAACCGGACGGTGACCGCACCAGTACGCACGCCCGTTCACGACAGGCGTACTCCACCGAAGCCAAGATCTGGCGTTCCTGTGTGCGGAACCCCTGGTCTATTTCCTCCCGAGCGTGGCTATAGCGGTCGACATCGAATGCCTGCTGCAACCGATCGGGCACGGTCGCACTGAAGCGCTCCATACAGGCTCAGAGATGGCGTCCCTGTCCCGGCAGTAAACTCAGCGCACGCGGCCTCCCCGGCGCAGCGAAGCGAGCTACATAGAGCCAGTCACCCGGTATGGGCTCCAGAGCCGCTTTCTCCTCAACAAGTCGTCGGATGATCGACCGCCGGCCCGAGCCAGTCGGGCCCATCACGAAGATATTGAAGCCAGGACTACGAATGTCCAGCCCAAAGCGCACCGCCTCGACAGCGCGCTCCTGACCAATGATACCGGGCTCGAAGGGCAGGTCATCGGTGACATCGAAGGCAAGACTGGTAGGATCACAGACTCGGCGGAGCAACTCCGCCGATAGCTCGACGGGGTCAATCATACGTCTAGCGCTTCTCATAGATCACGCCGCCCGACGGACGGATCAAAACAGGGCCAGCATGACCAGACCTGATCACTGGTTCTCCAGCGATACAAAGCCAGCACCGCCAGGATAAGCGACCCGCTCACTGCGCTTAAGAAGCTGGTGACTAGACTGTATTTCTCTCTGCTCGATGAAGTTAAGCGAGCCTAGCGACGTCCTAGGTGCATCGGCATCACCACGTGGATAAATGCCTCATCACCTACCGCCCGGATGACGCCCGGGTTCGTGGACGAGTTCAGCTCCAGAGCAATCTGAGGTGTGTCCAAGGCTGAGAAAACGTCGACCAGGAAACGAACGTTGAAGGCAATCTCCAGACCTTCTCCCTCAACGCTGGCGACGAGCCGTGTGGAGCCCTGTCCAGACTCCGAGGAATCGGCAGCAACAGTCAGCTGTCCATCCTCGATGCGCAGCGTGATAATGTTAGCGACATCGCGGGCAAAAATAGCTGCCCGTTTGCAGGCCTGCAGGATCTCCTCCCGTCCAATGACCACCCTCGTCTTATGAGACGGGGGGATGATCCGACGCACATCCGGAAAACTGCCGTCAATCAGCTGTGAATTAAGCACGGTGTCGGGCATCTGAAACAGAATCTGATTGTGGGGGTGGGTTGTCGAGATACCAACCGGCCCGTCCACGCCAGCGGTGATACGCATCAACTCCGACAGGGCCCGGGCGGGAATGATGACGCTGAAAGCCGCGGGAACAGGCTCAAGAAGCGGAATGTGCCGCATAGAGAGCCGGAATCCATCCGCTGCTGCCAGCGTCATTGTCTCTTCTTCGAACTCGGCCAGGACACCTGTCAGAACAGGGTGGCTCTCATCGGTTGAAGCAGCAAACGTGACCTGGCTCAGGCCCGTGTTCAGGTCATCGGCCTCGATTGAGAAGCGCTGGTCACCATCAGCTTCCGGCACCAGAGGAAATTCATCGGCGGCAATCCCCCGAAAGCTGGCACTGACCGCGCTACATGTCAGTTTCAGCGTCAACGTCGACTCCTCTAATATAAGGTCGACCTGATCCGGCGGCAATGTGTTCATAAGATCGATGAAATTCCGCGCCGGTACAGTCACCTCGCCTTCAGTCTCGACCCGCGCGCCCACCCAGTGTACGATGCTCAGCTCCATATTGGTGGCAGCCAGTCTCAGCCGACCGTGATCTGTGGCTAGCAACACATTGCCCAGAATCGGCATCGTGGTGCGTGAGGGTACAGCGCGACCGGCTATACTAAGCCCCTTGGAGAGGTTTTCCTGAAGGCAAGCGAGTTTCATGAAGGGCCTCCTGAGAGAACAGTGTTACGTTAGGTTAGTACGTCAAAGTATACTCTATGCTCTACCAAAGCACAAGAGTCTCAGCCGCTACACGGCTCGTCAAGCAGTAGAGTTGCAGCTGTCGCCAAACCCACCAAGAGCCAGAATAGCGTCACGGAGTGGGCAAAATCCAGACTGAAGAAATAGTGATCAAAGATGCCACTCACCGCGCCGCTGATGATCGCCGCGTGGACACCATACCAGAGAGGCTCCAGGTTCGACGCCGCCACAGCCTTGACCGCGCCCCGACGCTGCCAGAAACGTTTCAACACCATCCAGAGTACGACTAGAAACGCCAGCAAGCCCACCAAGCCCATCTGAGCCGCAATGATCAGATAGAGACTGGCCACCGCTACGTATATGTCGAGGTCGGGCGCACCGGCAAACCCAACACCCAGAAATGGGTAGCGCCGGATGAGGGTCAGAGTGTCCTTATACTCTCCCATCCGCATTTCGGTGGAGAGGTCTTCGCGCTGAAACCCCTCCACAAAATGATCAACCAAAGCCCGAGACCAGGGCGAGATCAAGACCAAGGCCGCGATCAACGCTATCAGGAATAGGAACCTCCGGTAGCGCATCAGGCTGATAACGAACACTGCTACCGCCACACCCACCATCGCACTACGTGAGACCGTCAGCACCAGGCCAAAGGCCAGTAGGCCCGCCAACGCCCAGAGGATCAATCGGGGCAGTAACGGACGCTTCGCCAAAAGATGTGGCGCCAACAGAACGAGCCCGAAATTGAGCAGGCTGCCCAGCACGTTGGGGTGAACAGACGTCGCTGTTGCGCGTTTCATAAGACTGGGATCATCGCGAATGTGCCAGATGACCTCGGGGCCCGCAGGATACCCAAAACGCGCCAGCGCCGACAGCACACGGATGGTCAGCTCCTCCGGAAGAAAGTACAGCACGATCCCCAGCAGCGCAGCCGCCGACGCAGCCAAAATAATCCAACGCACCAGACGCTGCAGACGCTCAGTATCGCGCACGGTGTTAACGACCAGGTAGAAGACACCAATGCCCAGTAGGATCTCAGCAAAATGGCGCAGGAGATAGCTGTTCAGGGTCCCGTGAGAAAGCCCAGCCACAAAGGCAACAATTGCCAGAAGCGCAAAGGCCAGCACCGCACCTCCCACCGGCGTAGTGATCAGCCGCTGCTCCTCCCCGAGGAGATAGGTTAGGAGCCAAGCGCCAAAGAGGAAGAACAACGTCAGGTTCAGGAAAGTCGGTGTAAAGCCAAACCTGAAGGGCAACGAAGCGAAGGGAAGCAGCGCGATAACTGTAATCACACCCACATAGGCCACATCTAGATCATACAAAACCCAAACAGCATAAACCAGGCCGGCAACCAACACCGCCACAGGAAGAGGACCCAGCTCCGCGATCAGCCAACCGCCCCCCACCCCCAAAGCCACCACCAGTAGAAGTGCCGGGACAAGCAGAAGCCAGCGATGGCGGCTGAAGACCAACCAACGCAGGGGACTTTCCTCGAGGAGATCCTGAATCACAGTACGCCAGGCAATCATCATAGATGTAGCGATTATACCGTCACGTTGTGCTGGGGCAAGCTGTTTCCAGGCGCCAAATCTCGTTCCCAACATACGACGCATTGCGGCCTTTCGGATGTCGCCTCTACTTGCATATCCGCGGGATGTATGGTAATGTTGTTACGACACAAAGGACTTGTCACCTCATCTAACGCTGGGAGGGATATCCGATGTTTGATAATCTGCTCGCCTCAGGCTTTACCGTCTTTGCCCAGGCTATGGTCAAGTTCCAACCGATCTGGGATCGGTACAAGACACTGATCGCTTTGGTCCTAGGTGTCTTGTTCGGGTGGTTTGTGCTGGGATGGTTGCTCTTTCCCGTGGCATGGAGCGATGCGACGCCGGGCCATCTACACGCACGCTACCGCTCAGCCTATCTCGCCTTTACTGCCGATGAGTTCTACGAAACTCGTGACATGGAACTCCTGCGTGAACGGCTGGGCCTAGATCTGGCTGAGGTCGAGGGTGTTCAGACCGGCCAGGTTCCTTGGCTAGCCGACGAGGATCGTCTACGCCAGGATATGCAGACCGCTATCGACAGGACAGATACCTTCCAGCTCGATCGGTACCTAGCGCCATTGATGGGAATACAACAGCTTATCGCGCAGGAGCCCAGCCTACTGTTCCCCGGAGAAGTGGTGACAGAGGATAGCGTGGTCACTGTGACCCCCCTCTCAAGAATACTGAGGATCGTGGCGATCTTCGCGGTGGTCCTACTGGTTCTAGGGGCTTTGGGAGTCGGTTGGTCACTCTTCGCCAGCCGCGGTCGACGGCAGCCCGTTTCCGAACACGTGGCGATGCCCGATGACGGGCGGCAACCCTCCCGCGGCACCGAGGTTGGCACTCTAGAAGGCGAGACGCCGGTTAAGTCCTTCAACACACCATACGTTCGGGGCGATGACTATTTCGACCCCTCTTTCAGCATTGAGATCGGACCTGACTTTCTGGGAGAGTGCGGCATAGGCATCTCTGAAACACTCGGGGCTGGGGAGCCCAAGAAGGTAACGGCCTTCGAAGCCTGGCTGTTTGACAAGGGTGATATTCGTACGGTGACTAAGGTATTGGCCAGCGAGTACGCTTTCAACGATCCCGATCTCCGAGAGAAGCTAGCGCCGAAGGGTGAAGTCGTGATGATGCAACCAGGCGAGGAGGTTATCCTTGAGACCTCTGGATTGCGGGTTGCGGCGCGAATCAGAGATTTGGAATACGATCAAGGTGCGAGCTTGCCGCCCAATAGCTTCGTGAAGAAGGTGGACTTTGAGTTGCAGTCCTGGGTCAAACAGTTCGACGGCGACGAGATCCCCGACATCGATGCCGAGGAAGGCTACCCGTAGCGACCGCTATCTAACTCGCGTTGACGCGACTCTGGGCTCTCCTCCCTTGCAAGGGCGGCAGAGCCCAGAGTCGCGTCTGTCTGCCAGGAAAGCTGGGTCCGAATGCCCTTCTAAGTCGATACGGCCTGACAGTCTGATCAAGGCTCCGGGGTGCTGACGACCTCTGCATCTGCCGGCGGCATGTATCCCGGACCATAGCGGTAACGGGCTGACCAAGGAATAAACTTGCTGACAAATTCGTCTCGGTAAAGCTCCGTGCCCTCAACATCACGCACCACTCGCCCCAACACCGCAGTGATCCCATTGTAGGCTCGTTCGATCTGGGTCACGGTTCCCGCAGCGAGCGAAGCATCATACTCGTAGATGGGAGGGCCCGGCGGCGTTGAATCGCCCCACTCGGGGCCGATCTGCTCAACCGTGCGCCCGTCATCAGTACTGTAGAACAGGAACCGTAGCCGGGCCTGGGCTGCATTCACCTCGGTGCGGATAAGAATATGGTGAGGAGTATCGTTCTGAAAGCGAAAATCCACCAAGGGAGTGTAGATGGTCGCGTCAAACCCCGGCCCAAAGCCCCCGAGCTCATAAAAGCCAACCCTATAAGCATGGGGCCAGCGTTCCACAATAGGGTAGCCACCGAAGTAGGCGGCACGGAAGGCAGTTGTGGAGACCTGACAGATCCCGCCACCAACACCTAGAACGGTACGATCGCCAATGATCACGTATGACTCATCGTAGCCAGCATCCGGTGTGACATCCCCCAGATGCTCATTGAACGAGAAGATCCCGTCCGGCGGCACAATCACGCCGTCGAACTTCGATGCACCGAGCCGCATATTCCGGTCTCGAGCTGAAGACGAGCCAGTATAGTAAGATTCACCCACCGCTACCAGCTCTCGGATGCCCAGATCCTCAGCCGTCAGAGTGTCCGGAATCTGAGGTGGTATCTTATTGACAACCAGAGGGATCCAGTGCTCACCGGCGAGCAGTCCCTCGTTGATGCGCGCCACCGAAGCAGCGACATCGATCTCACGCCCCATCATACTCGAACTGGTAACGCTAAGCTCGATCGAACCCGGGTCAAACTCAAAGGTCGCGTCCACTGGTTCGCGATAGAGTGCCACCGCTAGCGGGCCTAGAAACTGAGCCAGAGCCGCTTCATCCAATGCCACGTCAACCTCCGCATCGGTAGTGCGAATCACCACCATGCCGGCAAGCACATCGGGGTTCACACTCCAGGGCCCTGGATCGCCCTCCCAGGGATGTGGCACGAGTAGGTTCAGCGGAGCATCAAGTATTCTCTCGGCGACACTCAGCGCTCTCTGCGCTCCGGCGTCGTCGATGCCTGGCGACAGGTCAGTCACCGGCAGCACCAGCTCAATTCTCTCCAATGCGTAAAGTGGGGGCGTAAGCGCCTCCAAGGCTCTGGTCAGCTCAACGCGGCGACCCAGCCTGCCGGGTACCAGGCTCACCGTGCTGCCCTCAAGTCGAACAGCTGCGTCCTGAGGGGGACGATCAACTTCGTCCGCCAAACTGCGCAAGGCTTTCTCTGTCACCTGGGCATCCCAGACCAAAACTGGAGCAAAACGGCGCCCACCGGTCATCACCGACAAACGCTCCCTAAGCATGTCCTGGCTCGATCCTCCGCGCCCCAAAGTATACGCCTGGGCCAGAGTTGCATCGACATCGACCGCTAATCCAAGGTCGGAAGGTGAAAACGACCAGCGTTGGCCATCAGGCCCAAGCAGCACGACGTTGAGTTGATACAAGGGCAGAGCAGTCTGAAGGTGGCGGGCCGCCTCCTCCGCTGTCATACCGCCTACCGATATGTCCCATATCCAGACTCCCGGCAGAAGGCGAGCCTCCAAAGCCGGGCCCACTAGCCAGCTCAGGGCCAATATCACAATGAGTTGCACCACTCCCAGCACAATCAGCAGACGTGACATCGCGCCTCCCATCTTCCCACACTATAATGTCAGACGACGCTGCGCCTCAATACCCACCGGCTCGCTGTCCTCAGATATGCGGACTATGCCCCATCTCCATAAGGCAAAGCGCAAAGGCGCCCCAAAGCCCCACATCACTGCCCAGCTCCGCGCTGACAATGCGAGTCTTCTCTCGATAGGCCTTGGGAGCCCGCGAATCTACAGTGCGCCGGATGGGTTCGAAGAGCAGATCGCCAGCCAGCGTAACACTCCCCCCCAGTACGAACAAGGTCGGGTTTAGCATATACATCAAGCTCACCAACGCAGCCCCGACGTAGATACCGGCCTCCTCGTATACGGCAATGGCCAAAGGATCACCCTGACGGGCGGCGGCCCCAATCTGTTTCGCAGTAATCCGTGAAAGATCCCCTTCGACCATATTGAGGAGCTTCGAGAGCTCACCAGTCGCCAACCGTTCGCGGGCTCTTCGTGCGATTGCAGTACCCGAGGCGAGAACCTCAAGACATCCCACATTGCCGCAACTACATTTAGGCCCATTCGGATCGATAGCCATATGTCCGACCTCGCCGCCCAGACCGTGTCCACCAGTAAAAAGCCGGTTGTCGAAGATCATACCCCCTCCGATGCCGGTGCTGATCGTCATATAGACCATATGGTGAACATCCTTGCCGGCACCGAACCTGTTCTCGGCAAGTGCCGCGACATCGGCATCGTTACCGACGAAGGCCGGTACCCCCAAATCCTGTCGCAGCCTATCTCGCAGCGGCACATTGACCCAGCCGGGCAGATTCGGGGCGAAGCGGAGTAGGCCTTCTTTGAAGTTGATCGGGCCCGGCACACCGAGTCCGACCGCCGCAACCTCCTCCGTCCCGTTTCCGGGCCAGACCTGCTGTATCGCGGCTTTGACCCGTCCAAGGACTGCCTCAAAACCCTCCTCGGCCTTAGTCTCCAGCGCAACTCTCTGCTGCATCTCACCCGCATCAGAAAAGCGGGCTGCTCGGATCTGCGTTCCGCCCAGATCCACGGCAATGAAGGTCGATGATGTCATAAAGGGCCTCCGCCTGTCCGATGAAGTAATGTGTCGCTGATAAAGTCAAGTTTACCCCAGAACAGAAAGTCTGCTATGTCAGGCCCGATCGGACATCGGCGATGCGACTCGACGGGGAGGCAAGAGGCCTCCATGACCTTGTGTCAGAGCTACATAGCAGATCGCCCTCACCAAGGCAAGGGCGATCGACTGTCTGATCAGATGCAAGGAGATCCTGCGGCACCGCAAAAACAACCCAGCAGCGTCAGCGGCTCCCGCAGGTCGCGCATGCGTGGCTGCTGCACGACGAGCAACCACCCCCAGTGCCGCCCGAAAGCCCCACGCTTCCACCACCACTGCGTGCAGCGAAGAATAGCGATAGTCCTCGCTGGGCGTGGTTCCCGCCACATTCAGGACAGGCAATGGGAGCATCAGCATCTTTCATCGCCCGCCGCGCCTCAAACTGCACACCGCAATCTCCACACTCATACTCGTATATGGCCATCTATGACTCTCCAAATCCGTCGTGTCTGTTCATCCTGAGTCGCTGTCATATCTCTTCGCGGTTAACCAAGGTCGTCAGTTCCTCGGCGTGGACATAACCGGCGACCTCAATCTTCTGTCCGATCACCCCATCCACAGACGCTATCGCACGCTTGATGTCCATCGCGAGGCTGTGGGCTAAGGGGCACAGCGGCGAAGAAGGCCGGAAACGATAGGAAACCACCTGTGTCTCCTCGTCCACCTCCAGATCCTCAACCAGGCGCATCCGGAGCACGTCCACGCCGGTTTCTGGGTCAATGACATCTACCAGCCGCATCAGTATTCGCTCGCGCACCGTCATCTCGTGGTTCATAGGCTTGCCTCCATCCACATTATACCAGACTCCTGATGTGTGTCAGCAGGTTTCACCATCTATTCTTGATCCCAAAATGGGTATAGAACAGATTATTGGGGAACTGGCTTAAGCAGGAGAAGCTTGCTGCCAGGCCCAAGGCAAGCGCCCACTGTGGAACTCACCAAGTGCTGCCAGCATCGCGTCGGCGTTGTCGCGTTGCCAGCCCCGACCCGGTCGCCGCATCCGCGGTTGGACCACGTTGCGGGCGGCACTCTCCACGGTGCCGCTACCAATGGGATACCCCTGGGCACGGAAGGCCGCGTAGCGCATGGATGCGGCCTGTCTGGCGGAGTACTGTGGTGTTTGCCGCACACCGTCTGGATAGCTCTCATTGTCGAGGTCCAGGGTCTCCAAAGCCTCCAACACATCTTCGACATCACAAGCCCATAGCTCCGTCTCACGCTGCTCCACCCAGCCCGCAGCCTCCGGCGTCCCCTCACCATACACGGCCTGTCCCACGGCCCACAAGTGCGCCTTGCTATGGGTCCAATCCACAATGAACTGTGCGT
>PWVB01000120.1 GCA_003562365.1 Anaerolineae bacterium | reverse complement strand
TCCCAATCACCTGCACTCGAACGCCAATCTCCATACCCGGCGTCACCGGTGCCGGCGTTGGCGTCGGAAGCTCCATTGGAATCGGCGTGGGCGTCGTCGTCCAGACCACGGCGGTGGGGCGCGGCCCATCAGGCGTAGCAGCTGGCCGTGCAAACAGCCAGACGCCGCCGATGATGGTCAAGGTGATGGCGCCCAGAAGCATCACCAGACATCCCCACTGAGCAAGATTGGGCTGTTCCGTACCTTTAATCGACATATCGGTATTATACGCCGACCGGATTGCTGATCAAGTGAGGTGCGGTATACTAGATTGCTGCGCTGGACACGAGCCGCAACCGGCACACGACGCCTCAGGGAGCGTAGATGCAGATCAAGATTGTTGAGGAACACCATAACCAGGTAGATTGGGAGGTCCGAACGCCGCTGCATTGGACTATTGGTGGCCTCATCGTCGGCGCCGCCGTCTTTGCCCTATTGGTGATACCCAGCCCAAGCCCGCATCGGTGGTGGGCTGTGGCCGGCGTGACAGGCGGCGTGTTGGCAATCGCGGTGTTCATCGCGGCAACCACACCGACAGTGGACCGCGGACACCTTGAGCGCCTTCCGGAGGGCGGCCTGGTGCGGCGAACCAGAACGTGGCTTCTAGTGGGCGAACGCTCCACGCTGGAGGTAGAACTCGACACGATCACCGGCTTCGAAGCCGAAATTGAAGCTTTCGAGGATCGAAGAACGGAGCCGTACCAGCTTGCTCGACTGTGGGCAATCTCCACTGACGAGGCCCCCCGCGGTCTGACGGATTGGGCAGAGCCGGCGTCCGCCCTGGCGCTGGGCGAGGCGTTAGCGAAGGCTGCGCGGCTGCCCTTCACTGTCCCAGGCGCGTGACAGAGCGCGGCTAGGCAGCAACTTAAGCAAAGTGGAGCGTCAATGGCTGCAAGCGGAAAGCTATATCAGATTGAGGGCATCGTGCTTGGGCGGCGTGACTACGGAGAGGCCGATCGAGTGATGATCTGCCTGACACCTCAAGGTCGCGCGGACCTTCTGGCCAAGGGGATCCGCAAGACGCGGTCTCGGAAGGCCGGACATATGGAGCTCTTCGCGCGAACAAAGCTGTTGGTGTCGCGGGTCGAGGGGTCCTGGGACATTATCAGCCAGGCTGAAGCAGTGGCGTTACGCCCAGGCCTTCAGGAAGACTTTCTGCGTGGCACCTATGCCCGATATGTCGCCGAGTTGGTGATGCGATTTTTCGAGGCCGAGGCCAACCAGCAGCTTTACGACCTGGTAGACTGGATCCTGGCAACGCTCGAGATCGATGCCACGCCAGAACGGCTCGTGCGCTGGTATGAGCAACGACTGCTTAGCTTGGCCGGTTTCCAGCCCGAATGGCACCGTTGTGTAGGTGAAAGGACCGGCGAGCTCTGCGAGGTCGCCTTGGTACCGCGCCCGACAGACCGGAGCAGTTTCGGGATCGATCCGGCGCGAGGCGGCGCTCTCTGCCGTGACTGTCTTGCAGGCAACCGCGGGAACTCCGCAGTTCGCCCGTTGTCGCCCAGCGCGCTGTCATGGCTGCAGGCGCTGCAGGAGCGACCGTACGCAGATTTGAGCGCTTTTAGTTTGTCGGAAGAGACAGCGCGGGAGCTAGCACAAGCCGGCCAACACTACATAGCGCACCATCTGGAGTTTCGGCCCACCAGCCTGCGTATGATCGGGTAAAGACTGCTCAACGGATACAACGATGGTCCGGGCCGGCTGCGAGTCGCACACAAACGTGAAAGGTAAAGGACGAGATAGATGCTTACGTTTCAGGATGCAGTTCTTCGTTTGCAGGACTACTGGGCCAACCAAGGGGCCCTGATTTGGCAACCCCATAGCGAAAAGGTGGGCGCCGGGACGATGAATCCGGCAACCTTTTTGCGCGTGCTGGGCCCCGAGCCCTGGAACGTCGCCTACGTGGAACCTTCCTATCGCCCTGACGATGGACGATATGCCGACAACCCCAACCGCATGCAGATGCACACTCAGATGCAGGTCATCCTCAAACCGGATCCCGGTGACCCCCAGGAGCGATATCTACGGAGCCTGGAGATCCTGGGCATCCGGCGAGCGGAGCACGATATCCGCTTTGTCGAGGACAACTGGGAGTCTCCAGCGCTGGGCGCCTGGGGACTGGGCTGGGAGGTCTGGCTGGACGGACAGGAGATCACCCAGTTCACCTATTTCCAGCAGGCGGGCGGCCTGGCGCTGGAGATACCGGCGGTTGAGATCACCTATGGCCTCGAACGGATTGTGATGTACCTGCAGAGAAGACGATCCGTGTGGGACATTCTCTGGGACGAGCACCATACCTATGGCGAGGTGCTCCGGGACCAGGAGGTGGACTACTGCCGCTACAACTTCGATCTGGCGAACGTCGAGCGCTTACAGCAGATGTACGATCTCTACGAGTCCGAAGCCCAATCAGCGCTGACAGAGGACCTCACGGTGCCAGCGGTGGATTACATTCTGCGTTGTTCGCATACCTTCAATCTGCTCGATGCCCGGGGCACCGTCGGTGTGACCGAGCGGGCGGTCTTCTTTAAGCGAATGCGCGACCTTGCCCGTCAGGCCTCCGAAGCGTACTTGGCCCAACGTGAGCGGGCCGGGCATCCGTGGTGTGACCGTCCCAGCCTTGCCACGTCCCCGGTAGAGCCAGGCACGCTACTGCACCTGCCTATGGGTGACACTGAAAAAGAAGCTGAGAGCGCTGGTTCGATCGATGCGGACAAGGAGCGAGCTTCCTTCCTCTTTGAGATCGGCACCGAAGAGCTGCCGGCAGAGCATCTGAACGACGCGCTTTCGCAGATTGAGGGTTGGATCGGTGAGGAGCTGGCGGAGCTTCGATTGGCGCACGGCGCTGTTCACGTGTGGGGCACACCCCGTCGGCTTGCCGCGTTAGTGGAGGCCGTGAGGTTGCACCAACCCGATGAGACCTCAATGGTCAAGGGCCCTCCTGCACAGGTCGCCTTTGACCCAGACGGCAATCCTACCCGGGCTGCTGAAGGCTTCGCGCGCTCGCGCGGGGTGACAGCAGCGGAACTTGAGATCCGGGATCTGGACGGCGGGCGATATGTCGTAGCCCGGCAGCGCATTCAGGGGCGGCCAGCGGCAACGGTGCTGGCGGAGGCTCTGCCGGCGTGGATCGCACGTCTGAGCTTTCCAAGATCCATGCGCTGGGACCAGAGCGGCGTTGCCTTCAGCCGCCCAATTCGCTGGCTGGTGGCGCTGCTCGGCGAGACGGTGATCCCCTTTAGCTTCGCCGCTCTTGAAAGCAGCAGGGTAACCCGCGGCCCACGGCCTGCCGGATCGCCGCCGGTAGCCTTGAGCGCAGCTGAAGACTACCGGTCAATGTTGAGCTCCTATGGCGTTCTCGTCGATGCTGCTGCCCGGCGGGAAGAGATCCGCCGTCAGGCTGAAGCCGCCGCCGCACAGGTGGGGGGAGAGATTCCAGATGATCCAACGCTGCTGGCGGAGGTGGCGAACCTGGTTGAGGTGCCCACGGCTCTGCTGGGCAGCTTCGAGGAACACTACCTGGCGCTGCCTCAGGACGTACTCATCGCAGTGATGACGAAACACCAGCGCTACTTCCCGGTTTTGGATGAGGCAGGGAAGATTCTGCCCCATTTCGTCACCATCCGCAATGGCGGACGCGAGCACCAGGACATCGTACGCGAGGGCAATGAGGATGTGATCCGCGCACGCTATGCGGACGCGGAGTACTTTTACGCCCAGGACACCCGTCAACCCCTGGCGGCCTACCGAGAGGCCTTGGCCCAGCTGACCTTCCAAGCCGAGCTTGGCTCGATGCTGGACAAGACCGAGCGGTTGGTGCGGCTGGCGCCCTGGGTGGGTCAGAGGCTCGACCTGGGGGCGGCGGAGCAGGCCGTCCTCATACAGTCTGCCAACCTGGCAAAGGCCGATCTCGCCACCCAGATGGTTGTCGAGATGACAAGCTTGCAGGGCACTATGGGCCGCGAGTACGCCCTAAAGTCGGGCGAAGATCCTGCCGTTGCGCAGGCGATCTATGAGCATTACCTCCCCCGCCACGCCGACGATGAGCTTCCGGCCAGCGCGCCGGGTATCGCGCTGGCGCTTGCCGACCGCGCGGATACGCTCGTGGGGCTGTTTGCCGTGGGTCTGGCGCCTACAGGTTCGGCCGACCCCTACGGCTTGCGGCGTACGGCGAGCGGAATGGTGCAGATTCTCTTGACACGGCACATTTCTCTGTCAGTCGCAGATCTGGTGCGGACGGCGGCAACAGATATGCCGGTGGATGTCACAGCGGAGGCGCTTGAGGATGTGCTGGTGTTCGTGGCGGGTCGACTGGAAGGTGCGCTGCGGGACGCCGGCATCGCCTATGACGTGGTGGCGGCGGCGCTTGGTGAGCGGGCCAACAATCCGGCGCGAGCCCAGGAGACCGCCGAGCAGTTGGCTGAATGGGTGGCCCGGGAAGACTGGCATCTACTGCTGGACACCTACGCGCGATGCGTCCGCATCACCCGGGGACACCCGTGCATGGGCCTCGATGCCGAACTACTGCAGGAAGAAGCGGAGACGCTGCTCTATGAGGCACTCCGCACGGCGGAGGCGCAACTCGATTCCAACAGCGACATCGATGCATTGATGACCGCCTTCCTGCCGCTGGTGCCTCCCATCCGGCGGTTCTTCGATGATGTGTTGGTCATGACCGACGACTTGGCGCTCCAGCAAGCCCGCCTGGCTCTGCTGCAGCGGATCGCCGCACTGGCAGAGGGCATCGTGGACTTAAGCAAACTAGAAGGATTCTAAAGAAGGTAGGAGACAGATTATGGGCGACATTCCAACGTATCCAAATTTCAAGCGCCTGATGCTCGAGGACCGCGAGTTGCTCCATCCTCGACTCTGGGCGTACCAACCCAAGACATCAGAGCTGACCTTCAACAATCTCTATTTGTGGCGCTCCTACTACCAGTTTGAGTGGGCCCTTTTGGACGACTGGTTAATCATTCTGGCGAATGAGCGCGGCGGCGGAGTCTTTCTACTCCCCCCCATCGGAAGCCCTCCGAACGCTGACTTGACCGAGACAGTGCTGACCGGGCTGCGCGATGAGCGGGGCCTCGACGACCCGCGGGTCTCCCGCGCCGGGGAGCGGCTGGCAGAGGCTCTGAAGGACGATGACCGGTTTGTGGTCACGGAGAACCGTGATCATTTTGATTACGTCTATCTCACCCAGGACCTCGCAGAACTGCCAGGACGCAAGTACAGTGCCAAGCGAAATCATATCAACCAGTTCACCCGGGCTTATCGTTTCGCGTACCAGTCCGTGACGCCGGATCTGGTCGATGAGTGTCTGGCGCTTGCCGAGGTCTGGTGTGAGAAGCGCCTGTGCGAGGAAGACCTCAGCCTCCAACAGGAGCTGTCGGGCATTGAGGACGTGCTAAACGATTTTAGGACCCTGCAACTGGATGGCGGCGCCATCCTCATTCGAGACAAGGTACAGGCCTTTGCACTGGGCGAGCTGCTCAACGACAACACGGTCGTCGTCCACGTCGAGAAGGCCAACCCCGAATTCAAAGGTATCTATCCAATGATGACCAAGGCCTATGCCGATCGATGGGTGGATGAGGCCCAATACATCAACCTCGAGCAGGATCTGGGCGAGCCCGGGCTGCGCCGCGCCAAGGAATCATATCACCCCGATCATCTGTCCAGAAAGTTTGAGATCGCGCTGGCCTCAAGCTAGCCTCTGACGGCGTCAGGTGCCCGACCGGGATTCCGTCCAGGAATCCCGGCTACTGCTGATTGTGAATCGTCAGCCCTGAAGCATCAACCGGGGTCTTCGCCGTGCAGGGTGCTATGGCGCGCGATGGCCGCGGCGACGAAGTCACGAAAGAGCGGATGGGGGCGCTGGAGGCGTGATCTGAACTCCGGATGAAACTGGCTGCCGAGCATCCAGGGATGATCTCTGAGCTCCGCGATCTCCACCAGCCGGCCATCGGGTGAGATGCCGCTGTAGACGAGCCCCGCCTCCTCAAGCATCTGGCGGTAGGCATTGTTAAACTCGAAGCGGTGTCGGTGCCGTTCCGAGACGTGGTCAGTACCGTAGGCGGCTTGCGCCCTGGTGCCGGGCTGCAGTTGGCACGGGTAGCGACCGAGCCGCATGGTGCCGCCCATATCGGCAATAGCATGCTGATCGGGCATCAACGCGATGACCGGATGAGGGGTCTTCGGCTCGAACTCGGTACTATTGGGCGCATCGCTGTCCAAGACGTGGCGCGCCAACTCGATACACATCACCTGCATCCCCAAGCAGAGCCCTAAGTAAGGAATGGCGTGTTCTCGAGCGGTGCGCGCCGCCACCACCTTTCCCTCAATGCCACGATAGCCGAATCCTCCAGGCACCACGATACCGTCTGCCTCCAGTAGACGATCCAGTTCTTTGCCCCGCTCCAGATCCTCACTGTGAATCCAGTCGATCTCAATCTCGTAATCGTGCCATAGACCGCCATGGATCAGCGCCTCGCGAACAGACATATAAGCATCGTGCAGCTCGACGTATTTGCCGACCAGAGCAATGCGGACCTTGGGCTGCTCTCCATCGATCTTCTCGACGGCGGCGTGCCAATCGGTGAGATCAGGCGCGTGAACGCTGTCATGGAGGTTCAGTTTCTCAATGACAAGATCAGCTATCCCTTGCGCCTCCAGCATCAGCGGCACTCTGTAGATGCTATCGGCGGTCAGCAGAGGCAGGACGGCTTCGGGCTCGACATCACAGAAGAGTGCCACCTTGGCGCGGATATCATTGTCGATCGGGTGGTCGGAACGCAGGCCGATGATGTCCGGCTGAATGCCCATCCCGCGGAGCTCACGGACGCTATGCTGGGTGGGCTTTGTCTTGAGTTCGCGACTGGTCTGCAAATAGGGAAGCAGCGTGACGTGGATATAGAGAACGCTCTGCCGCCCAACGTCATTGCGCATCTGACGAATCGCCTCAAGAAAGGGTTGGCCCTCAATGTCCCCTACCGTCCCACCGATCTCGCTGATAGCCACCGTGGCGTTAAGATCGTGGGCCGCGCGGATGATGCGGCGTTTGATCTCATTGGTGACGTGAGGGACCACCTGAATCGTCCCCCCCAGGAAGTCTCCACGACGCTCTCGAGCGAGCACCTCAGTGTAGACCTGACCGGTGGTACAGTTGTTCAGTCTACCCAAGTTCTCATCAATGAAGCGCTCATAGTGCCCCAGGTCGAGATCGGTCTCGGCACCGTCTTCGGTGACGAAGACCTCCCCATGCTGGTAAGGCGCCATCGTCCCAGGGTCCACATTGAGATAGGGATCCAGTTTTTGGATGGAGACCCGCAGCCCACGCGCTTTCAGCAGCCGTCCTAATGAAGCCGCAGTAATACCCTTACCAAGAGAACTGACCACACCACCAGTGATGAAAATGTATTTGGTTGTCACGGAGCACATCCTCACGGGGATAGCATGCTACAGGATTATCCGTTTTAGCCAAGTCGCTGGAGGCGGGTAGACTGTGCCGCAGTCGCTTGGCCCAACAGCAGAAAGACCGTCCAACCATCCTTGCGCCGATTGCAGAAATTGAAACTGCGTGTAGAATGGGTGGCATCTGTCACTCGCGGCACCGCGGCTGACGAACTTCTGAGGTTTGAAAGGATCATCGCGATGCGAATCTATGTCGGCAATCTGTCTTATCAGGCAAGCGAGGAAGGGCTCCGTGAGCTCTTTGAGCAGTACGGTGAAGTCGCTGAGGTCACCATCATCACCGATCGGGAGACTGGTCGATCTCGCGGATTCGGGTTTGTCGAGATGCCCAACGAGGCGGAGGGCAGAGCTGCCATTGAAGCTGTGGACGGCAGGGAAAGCGAAGGACGCACACTCCGTGTCAATGAGGCCCAACCCCGACAGCAGCAGGATCGCCGGGGCGGCGGTGGACGAGGGAACGGCCCGCGCCGAGGCGGCCGCGGAAGGCGTGGTCGCGGCGGTTAGAGGAGTCCAAGCGATTCCTCCCCGTTGATATAGGGGGGGCTTAGCCTCTCAAAAGAGTGAACCAACGGCCTCTATGCCGAGGACGGGTATCTGTACGTTAACACTGAGCGCGGTGCGGCTTTAGAGATAGCTAAAGGCTATGTGCGGCCCTCAACGGGCGTCCAATACGGCGCGAGCGGCGAGCGCAGACCATTGGACCTTCGGGAGGGCTGACTCCGGGGTCCGGTCGTCTGCGCCGGCGCTCGCAGATGGTGAACAGGCCAGGCGAAACTGCACGGCGCCAAGGTCGGCTGGATCTTTTGTTGCTGGGCTGTGAGTAGATACCGTTTCCGCGACTGCAGCTGACCTGCCAAACAGGGCCTCGTTCCAAGCGTGGCGTAGACCAGATGCGCGGTGTGCCGACAACGCTCTTCCTGTTCCGTTTTGGGTGTCTGATAGGCTGCGAGCAGAAGCTTCTGCTTTCCGGACCAGGAGACGTGGTCAAGATCACTCCACGCCTGGCACCCGATATACCCGTCTTTAAGCGATAGGTCGGACCGGTGCTCACCCACTATGAGCAGCCACCGGGCTCGCGCATATGTGGGCGTTCCGTCAGCCCGGCACAGGTAGATAGGCACCGGCGTCAAAGGGCGATCTTCCGGAGGCAGGCGAACGGGTGTGTTCTTGGCCCCGCGTCAGCACAAGGTCCCGCTGCCGTGGCAGTGCAACGACGATGCCACGGACTCTGCCACCAGCACGTCTCCCCACGCTATCTTCGTCAGCGCTGTTGGAGCGCTGCCTTAAGTGCACCAAAACACTTGGGCCAACGTCGACTCGACTGGACACTCGCCGGTAGGGAAGCCAGATAGTGCGTCTACCAACTCCACAGCCGTATCTGCGTTCCTGTCAGAAAACCAGCTTCTTGCCGGAGCTGCTGGACCATGTTTCGGTGTTGCCTGCGTGACGTGCCCCAGACTCAATGCTAAAGTGCCATACTGAATAATGGCCTGGTTGTGCCACTGGATATTTATCGAGACTGAAGGGGGCGCATTCAGTGATGGGCTCGGCCCGCTATAGTGCCCAGCTCGGAGCTCCTCTCCCTGGGTGGCGCTCACCACCAGTATAGTTCTCGATCTGCCTAGCTCTTTTTAGAACACAGCCGGAATCTCGCATCTGTCCACCGATATTGATCTATCCGGAGGTGTCTCTGACATCCTCTCCCCCTTAAACGGGGGAGGTTCCTACAAGGAACTAGAAAGGTTGGAGTTTGATGACACAAACAGCGTGTCACCAGAGGCTCCAGCGGGCCGGAGTACCAGGTCCCCAGTCTGGTCGTTTGACCGGGCCGTGTCAGACGGCCCTTGTGGTAG
>PWVB01000025.1 GCA_003562365.1 Anaerolineae bacterium | reverse complement strand
TCGGACTTCGGTCTGCAAGGCGGCTAACTGTGCTTGGAGCGCTTGAAACGCTTCGATCGTGACGGTTTCTGGACTGTTCATACGCGTGTTGTTATACCTGTGTCGGCTTAGAAAAGCATCGGATTTGTCTTAGAAACGGCTTAGAGCGTCTGTTGCTCACTTTACTAAACGGTTACGCCCAGCGCAGTTATCGCAGCAACACGCGGCAGCGTATCGCGGCAACGGTCGATGCCTTGACCGGACGGGTCGTCTATCATCGGCGCAGCCAGATCAGGGTCAAAGCCTTAGTAGATGTCTATCAGCGAGTCGCCCAGGTCTACGCAGACCGGGACACGACCTGTGTGCTGCAGGATAGTTGGCCGATCCACGTTCATCCCAAGGTGCTGGCCCCTATGTGCCCGCAGCCCTTGAAGTGGCCCGTTCACGTGCCCTCCCACTGGCCTACGGCGCCGAGTCCGCGAGCACGGCACTTGGATTTGCCCATTTGTCAATGTGCGAGGCTGCAGCGGCCTACGTATGCGCCCGGGACACATCCGGCTGAAACGCTGTGGTGCTGGCCGAAGCAAACTGTGTTACACTTCCACCGTTACGCAGATCGATGGAATGCACTCTGGCGAGACATCGAGAGTTTCTTCCCAGCTTTGCTCAAACCGCGTCCGAGTTGCTGCGCTACGTTGGCCGCCAATCCAGCGAGAATCTGTATGGTCCTGCTCTCGCAGCTGCCGGGCAGGCGGTTCTATTGCATAGTTGAACCACCATAAGCCGTGAGAGTATGTCAGACGTCCCATCGTTCCTTCGTAAGGTGCGTACCCCCTAGCCGGACGCACGCCGGGACAGGCTCGCGACGAGATACAGCTCCTGCTTGATCAGCTTCTCGATTCCCTTTATAATCGCCTAAGACGCTTACGGCCTCACGACCGTTCACTGGGGCACTTGAAAGAGCTTTCAGCCTTCCAGACAAGTTCAAAGCTTGACCTGCTGCGGAAAGGTCGAGCCGATGCAATGCAAAATCAACCGAATCTGTCGATTCTATGTGGTGTCCCGCAATGGCTCGACTGAATAAGGACAGGTGGCAGTGCGAGTGCCCTCGACATATTGTGGTCAAGCGTTTTTGGCAGCGACAAATGTAGCGGGTGACTTTGACCTTTTTCGTGCTATTCAGCCTCTCTTCAGTAGAGCCAACCAATCAACCAGACAACACTTTGTTGCTTCTGGATAGGACTATGCTATCGAAAAGGAGCGTGAAGGGTCGGATGTTCTTCGTCAAAGACCGTTTGTTTCGTTGTCAGGCAGCATTTTCTCCAATGCCCGGCAAGATGGTGCTGATCACAGGCCTGCTGCTTGCTTCAGCATTGGCGTGCAGGTTCGGCAGACAAGGAGCCCATCAGATCCCATCCCCCACTGCGACACTGGCCGTGGTGACGCCGGCTACCATAGCCGAGCCTGTCGCAACTGCCACCACGCAGCCAACCGCAACCCCTCCTGAGGCGCTGGCCCCGGCCCGCGAGCATCTCGGGCAGGCTGGTCTGACCTATGCGCCCCCGACAGGTTATGTGTCCGACTATGCTTGGAACAGAGTAGAGCTGCGCCCGCCCGACGCCGACCCTGTCTTCGACGCGCTGATCGAGATCAACAGCAACCCTTTTCTCTGCGGCGAGCGCATCCCGAAGAGTCTGAATGAGGCGATGGAGGTAGCGCTCCTCTGCTCGGCCTGGTGGTTTGACGCGGACGGTCTTCCTGTGGATGAGCCCGTTGCTCGTGTTGTAAGCGGGGCCCCTGCCTTGATGGCTGACATTGAGGGCTTGCGCGACGGCGTCGCGATGCGCACGCGTCTGATCGTGCTCAAGCCTGGTCCAACCCGGGTCCTCGTGATCAGTGGACGGGCCCGCGCCGATTCCTTTGCGGGCATAGTCGATGATCTGGAAACTATGCTGGTATCGGTGGAGTTGCTCACCTGGCAGACCTTCACCAACGGCAATGATGTAGAGGACCTAGCCTTCTATGATGGCTACCTATGGACCGCGACAAGCGGTGGGGCCGTTGCCTGGCCTTTGGGGGGCGGGATCCTGCCTATCAAGTACACTGTCGCCGATGGCCTTCCATCCAACGACGTACGTGCGCTTACCGTCTGCTGGTCGGGGGGGGAAGTTACACTCTTTGCCGGCACGGGACAGGGTGGGGTGGCCCGCTTCGATCCGGGCCGCTGGGCATGGATTGACCTCGGCAATTCCTATGCCGAGTGGTCTGATCGCGATGTCCACGCCCTAGGGTGCGCGCTCGACAACCGGCTGGTGGTCGGCTATTCGCAGCAGGGAGTGGACTTTCTCAATCTCGATGAGGTGATCTGGTATTATTTCAGCCGCGAGGAGGGCGTGCCAGGCGATCTTCGCGCTCTTGCTACGACGCGTAATAGTCCGTATGTCTGGGTTATCGGCGAGGAAGGCCTGGCACTAATCTCCGACCTAGGACTCACCCCGATTCGTGATCCCGATTGGGGTGTCTACTATCAAGCGGGTCTTGACAGCGCAGATAACCTGTGGGTGGCAGCCTTCGACCGTGTGATCCGGCGCACGCCTGAGGGCGACTGGAATACGTTTGACAACCGACAGATCGAGGGGCTCTTTCATACGCGGGTTACTGGCCTGGCGGTCGCGACCGACGATACAGTTTGGCTTGGTTCTTACAACCAGATCTCGCGTTTCGACCCAGTGAGCAGCAAGGTGGCCGAGGAGTACTGGCTGGGCAATCTGCCTGTGAACGGTGCAGTCGGGCGTCTGGCAATTGATCGGTACTATGGATGGGTTGCCTATACTGTGCCCGAGCGCGGTGCCGCCGTCCTTAAGGATGGTGACTGGATGTCCTTTGTCCTGGAGGATGAGCCAATAACTGACAACCACATCCGCGCTGTGACCCAGGATATCTATGGCGACCTCTGGATCAGCGATCGTTCCGGGCAAGTCTGGGTAACCGACCCCTCCGACATTGCCTCACCACAACAGCGCTTTGAGCTCCCGCGCGGCTTTGCGCTCTCCATTTACCCCGATCCGGAGGGAGGCGTGTGGGTAGGGCACTTCGATGGCGTCAGCCACTACAGCGCAGATGGCGAGATGCACCTCAAGGACCAAACGCCGCAACTGGCCGACCACTACGTGCGTGCTGTTGCCCGGGACTCCAACGGACGACTGTGGCTGGGTAGTGATGAGGGCCTCTTCATATGGGATGGTGTGCGTCTGACGGCAATCACCGTCGCCGATGGCTTACCTGGCGTCGGCATTCGAGCACTTCAGCCTGATGGCGATGCTATGTGGGTGGGCACGACCGCGGGCCTCGCGCGCATCACAGGCGCGACCGTCGACGTCTTTGATACGCGGAACAGCGCCCTGCCGAGCGACCTGATTGGCGCGCTAGCGCTCGATCTAGCCGGGGATCTGCTGGTTGCCGCCGGTTCCACCCTGCTGATCTGGCAGGAAGGCGCCGGGGGACTGTACCCCTTCTTGGAAAGTAGCTACGACTCGCCTCTTACTGGCATAGCTGTGAACGACAATGGAGAGATCTGGGTGACCACTGCCCTTGACGGCGTCTATGCCTTGCTCTTTCAGGGCGAAGCGGCGGAATGGCAGCTCCTGAATGCTAAAGATGGTCTGCCGAGCAACACCTACAGCACGTACGGAGTGCTGGTTGACCGAGACAGCACGGTTTGGCTTGGTGGCGCAAGCGGCGGCCTGGGTCGCTACGGGCCTTGAAGCCACCCACGCTCGGTGATCTCGGACCGTTGGAATCTTGCCCGCAACGGCACGATCCGAACCTGAACCCAACAGCGGAGCTGTTATGAGACATAGCGACCTCGCTTTTCTACTGGTCCCGCGCCAGGTCACCTCATATAGCACCGGGGGGCTTCTCACTTACGCGGGATCATCTGATCCTGGTGGGCCTGCGCAAGCCTTAGGCGCTATGCGGATGAGTAGGTGCACTTGGGGCATCGAACTTCAGGACAGGCCCAGCCTGTCCCGCACGTTTTCTGTGAGCGTCGCAGCGCTGGCGGAGACCAAGGGACCGACGCTCCTGCTGATGCCTGAGGCATTCATGCAGTCTTAAGGCAATCGCCCGCACATCACGCCGTCCGGTATTAAGCCTCACACTTACGACGCTGCGGATGCCTTCTACAGCCTATGCGCGCTTGAGCCGTTGCTCCAGAGGACAGCGAACAGCGATGCCGTCGCGCGTCCGTGTTTGGAGATCGTGGGCTGGCCCGCCTTCCCGGAGCGCGATGGAATGCTTGATGCCAGGCGTGATACGATGCCGACAACGGCGATGCTCTTCGTCTTGACGGACCGCTTGGCGAGCTGGAAAGCATACTAATCCCGGCTCCACTCCGAGCATACACTCGGCTACCGCTTTCAGTCGTCCGACGTTCTAGCGTCTGCGGTCTAGCCCCTTGTGAACACCGGCCTACCCGCGCCGAAAAGCCGGGCTCAGGGCCAACTTTGGATAGACCCCGAGGCCGCGACTGAGCGACAGCGCATCAAGCAACTCTAATTGCGGGTCGCTTGGTGGGCGGAAACACGATCGCACAAGCTTGGCAGAATTCATCTATCCTGGTAAACTAATTTTGGGTAGAAGCTCCTGGCTTAAGATACCAACAGGTTCTACCATCGGCGGTTCTCTTCTGCTACGTAAGTGGAGTCGCCGTCTTTGCTTCTACTCGGCTGTGCAGTTTCCAGACTTAAGCGGTAGTTAGTTGAGTTTTTTGATAGGAATTCAGATCAGGAGGTCGCGATGGTTGAGATTGGAGAGAAGGCGCCGGAATTTGAGTTGCAGTCTGATACAGGCGAGACCGTTGGCCTCTCAGACTTTCGCGGTCAGAAGATTGTGCTCTACTTCTACCCCAAGGCAGACACACCAGGATGCACTAAACAGGCCTGTGCAGTCCGGGATGCATATCCTGAACTTGAGGCAAGAGACGCTGTTGTGGTTGGCATCAGCCCGGACGAACCTGAGGCGCTGCAGAAGTTTCGTGCCAAGCATGATCTGCCTTTCATCTTGCTCTCAGACCCTAGCCACGAGATAGCAGAGGCCTATGGCGCTTGGGGGGAGAAAAGTATGTATGGCAGAAAATACGAAGGCATCATCCGCAGCCACTTTGTGATCGATGAGCAGGGCAACCTCGTCGAGGCGACTCGCAATGTCAAGCCCCTCTCCACGGCGGAGGTGGCGCTGAAGATCGTAAAAGTCTAGAGAAATGCGTGTACAAGCGGGCCAATGAGCGCACTCGAAGGCAGGGGAATTCCAAACAGATCAAAGAGCCACTCCCAGAAGGCAACCGGTGCAAACCAGAGGAAGACAGCGGTTGCCAGACAGAGACAGATCAGCACAACAAGGATGCCAATCACCGTATAGAGCCACGCTGGCCGCCGACCACCAGTACGTTCCTCAGCTTGAGTGACGGCGGGTGGCGTTGTGGGTGGGACATTTGACGAGGTAGAAAAGGCTGGGGCCTCAGCCTCGTCGATGTCGGAATGCGGTGCATAGCGGGGCGGCGGCGCCACCGCCTCGGTCGTGCCGGGTTGCATTTTCGCGGTGGCGGATCCCGGCAAGACCGCATATTCTAGGACAATATAATCAGCTAAGCGGATGAGGTTTCCGGGTTTGAGTTGCCGGGGATGCGTCACAGGCTGCTCGTTCAGAAATGTGCCGTTGGTACTCCCCAAATCCTCAAGGATAGTGCCGGAGCGCATCAAGCGGATCTGCGCGTGATGCCTTGAGATCTGCGAGCTATCGAGGACGATAGTGTTGTCTGCGGAGCGACCCAAGGTACAGACCATCTCCTGAAGCCGGTAGGTTTCTCCCTCATCGGCGCCCTCCCGGACGATCAACAAGTGCTGTGCGTGGCCTTCCATAGCCCCTCCTCGCAGATGATTGCCCGTGAGTATACCCCGATGCACACAGGGTTGTCAAATCCTGACGACCGACTACACTCCATCCAGTGCTGTTTCAAAAGCTGGACGTTCTTATGCTTGAAGTCGGCTATTTGCTTGATCTGGAGATCACATGGTTGAAAATGAGCCAACTCAGCCCACACACCCGATCATCGATGCCCACCTGGATCTTGCCTACAATGCCGTCGTGCTCAAGCGTGACCTGAGCCAATCTGTAATTGAGATCAGAGAACAGGAGCGTCAGCACCCGCCAGCTGATCCCGAAGCCGGCATCTGTATGGTCAGCTGGCCCGACCTGCTTAAAGGGGGCATCGCTGTCGTTGGGGGAAGCATCTTCGTGGAGCCTGCTCGCAAATCGCATCCCCGAATGACGTCAACTTATCATACACCCGACGAGGCACGCGAACAAGCACTGGCACAGTTGGAGTACTACCGCCGCGTCAGCGATGAGCGCGAAGATGTCACGCTTGTGCTGACAGAACTGGATTTGGAGACAGCTCTGACAAGCTGGGGCTCGGATACTCCATCCACCGGCGTTTTTGTGGTCCTGGAGGGCGCTGACCCCATCTTGCACACCGGGGAGCTCGGGCGATGGGTGGAACAGGGTGTGCGAGGCGTAGGGCTCACGTGGTCAGCCGGGACTCGCTACGCTGGAGGGAATGCGAATCCTGGACCCCTGACCGATGAGGGAATGGCACTCTTGAAAGCGATGGCCGATTACCATCTGCTCTTGGATATCAGCCATCTCTGGGAAGCAGCTGTCTATCAGGTGCTAGATCGCTATCCGGGACCTATTGTGGCTACCCACGCCAATCCTAGAGCTTTTTTCGATTCACCCCGAGCACTCTCCGATACGATCATTCACGACCTTGCGGACCGGGGGGGTGTTGTTGGCATCATCGCCTACAATCGAATGCTGAACGCGGCGTGGCGCCCGGGTGATCCGCGTCTCCCACTCACACGCCTTGCCGAAGCTCTGGATCACGTCTGTCAGCTGACCGGACACGCCAGTGCGGTCGGTATCGGATCGGATCTAGACGGGGGATTTGGGCTCGCTGCCGCTCCCGACAGTATCGCTTCAGTGGCCGATCTGCACCACGTTGGCACCCTCCTCATTGATCGAGGATATGCCGAGTCCGACGTACAGGACATCTTGTGCAACAACTGGTTACGTGTCATGCGCCAGAGCCTTGAGGTATTCTAGGCCCCCAGAGCTTGTCATCCTCCCGCGTTATGGTATCATTGGATTACTCCTGCCGTGTGCGTGAAACCGAAATGGGGTTTTGAGCCAACACTCTAAGATAACGGGAACCTAACGTCTAGGGTGATGACGCGATAGCCTTCGGGCAAGGCGAAATCATCCAGCGGGTACCCACCTGCGCAAGCAGGGTCAAAGCCAACGGTACACGGCACGGCGGGACGAGCTTATGTAGAGCCGCACTGGAGACACCAGTGCGGCTTTTTTGTGCCAGCGCAGGACAAATCGAATGGAAATTCCACGTTGTTATGTAAAGTCAGCTTGACTTTGGCATCCGCCTGTGTTATCCTCAGGAAGTTGAGAAAAGCTCAAATACCACGTGTAGCGCTTGAGGAGTCCATGTACTGGGAACGAGTATCCGAAGAGATCTTCCTTTTCACAAGTGATCGCTATGCGCTCGTCAACTCCATCGCTGTTTTGACCGACCGCGGGACCGTAGTCATTGACGCACTCCCTTTTCCTGATGAGGCCAGGCAGATAGCGCGGTTCTTGGAGATCCGCTCCGGCATGGATTTCTACGCCCTGCTCCTCACCCACCATCATATGGATCACGTGTACGGACTCTACGCTTTTCCGGAGCAACTTGATGTGATCAGCTCCGAACTGTGTCGGCAGCGACTTTTGGAGATAGGCGAGACCTCGCTGGCAGAGGCTCAGGAGAGTGATCCGACCTTTGATGAGGTGACGCTGAGAATACCCTCGATAACCTTTGAAGACGGTGATTTCTTTGTAGGAGCCGGCAACAAGACCTTTAAGCTGTTCCCTATGCCAGGACATACCAACGATAATATCGGCGTTTTCATCGAGGAGGATGAGGTGCTTATCACCGGAGACGCGGTGATGGCCATACCGATTGTCGCCGACGGCGATCTGGACGGCCAGATCGAGACGTTAGAGTTTGTCAAGGTGATGGAGCCCGACACGGTGGTTCAGGGACACGGAGAGGTCATTTTGCGGGGCGAGGTCAAGGTGGTGATGGATCAGTATATCCATTATCTGGAGTGCGTACGCAGGGAAGCAGCGGCTGTTCTAAAGAAGGGCCGAGATCGCAAAGAGCTATGGGAAGTGCCGCTGGAAAAATGTGGGCTGGAACGGGTTCCTCTCGGCATTGCCAGCCATCAGCTCCACGTGGCGAATCTTATGAGCGTCTTCGACAAACTCAAGGCAGAGCGAGACGCTGGATGATCCTGCAGGCATCCTCGGACAGTCACACTGCCTAGTGTGAACTTGCATGTCTGCGTTACACGATTGGCTGGACCGCTACCTTAAGGCGCTGGACCGCGAGAACGCATCGCCGTATACCATCAAGAACTACGGTACCGACATAGCGCAGTTTCTGGATTACTGTGAAACAGAGGGTGTTGTCACCCTTGAGGCGCTGGACCGCAATATCGTACGCCACTATATGGCAGACTTGGACGATGCAGGCATTGTACGCGCCAGCATCGCTCGCCGCATTTTCGAGCTGCGGGCCTTCGGCGACTTTCTGGTCCGCCACCACACCTGGGAGGACAATCTCTTCCGGCGGATCTACGCCCCAAGAGTTGCCGGACGCCTTCCACGCTACCTCACCGTGGAAGAGATGCGCCGTTTACTATCGACACCCGATACATCCGAACCCAAGGGTCTCCGCGACCGGGCGATTCTGGAGGTGCTGTATGCCTCGGGTGTCCGGGTAAGTGAGTTAGTGGCTTTGGATCTAAGCAGTGTGAACTCGCAGGCTGGCGAGATGCGGGTGATCGGCAAGGGGAATAAGGAGCGCATCGCACTACTTGGTCGACCGGCTGTAGTGGCGCTACACTCCTATCTCGACAAGGGTCGCCCTGCTCAGCTGTCCGAAAAGACGACTGAGGCACTCTTCCTCAACAGGTTTGGTGGTCGTCTTTCGGCCCGCTCCGTGGACACTATCGTGCGCAAGGCCGGGATTGCAGCAGCGATAGAACAAACAGTTACACCTCACTTGCTGCGTCATACCTTTGCCACCCATCTGCTCGACGGGGGCGCTGATCTTCGGGTGGTCCAAGAGCTACTAGGCCACGAGAACATCGCGTCTACCCAGATCTATGCAAATGTCACACCACGGCGCGCCCAAGAAGTCTACCATCATGCGCATCCCGGCGCCTCTGAGGACAACCCCCAAAGCGGGATCTAAAAAGAAAGAGAGGCGGGAGGCAAAT
>PWVB01000398.1 GCA_003562365.1 Anaerolineae bacterium | reverse complement strand
TTTTGCTTTTATCATTCATCCACTTGATCCAAAGCGGGATGTGGCGCGTAAGTACCCGGTGCTGGGCACTGTGCTGTCGGAATCCACAATCCACTTTCTCTCACGATTCTGGCCTCCCGTTCAGCTTGCGCACGTGACGGGGATTCGATCAGTCGCAACGGAGAAGCAGATTGAAGGATGGCTGATTGCCGTTCCGTATACTGCTCGACGCATGTTGGATCTGCCCGTGCGGGAGGTCTACCGCAAGATCATTGCTGCGGGACAGCTTGCGGAGAGATTGGGGGCCAGCATTTTGGGTCTGGGAGCCTATACCTCTGTGGTCGGCGACGGTGGGGTGAGCGTGGCGCAGGAACTCAACATCGCGGTGACAACTGGGGATAGTTACACGGTGGCAGTCGCGGTTGACGCGACAGTGATGGCGGTGCGCCGAATGGGCTGGAAGCTTCCCGGCATGCAATTAGCTGTGGTCGGCGCCTCTGGAGCTATTGGGCGAGCCGCGACGCAGCTGCTTGCGCCTTTGGTCGGGGAGCTACTGTTGATCGGTCGCGACATGGCGCATTTGGATGCGTGTGGCTCAGCCGTCACGGCTGTCGGTGGCGCTGCCCCTCAGCTCTCGACGGACGTAGCTGATATCCGCCAAGCTGACGTCGTGATCACAGTTACCAGTTCAGGAGGGGCACTCATCGAACCTGATATGCTGAAGCCGGGTGCGATCGTCTGTGATGTCTCGCGACCCAGGGATGTCTCCTGGCAGGCCGCTCAGCTGCGCGATGATGTGTTGGTGATTGACGGCGGACTGGTCCGGGTGCCAGGTGATGTGGACTTCGGGTTTGACTATGGTCTGCCGCCCCAACTGACCTATGGCTGTATGGCGGAGACGATGGCCCTAGCCCTGGAAGGACTCTTCGAGGATTTCTCATTGGGCAAGCAGGTTACCGTGGACCGGGTTCGGAGAATTGACGCCGTGGCAACCAGACACGGATTTGAGCTGGCGGCGTTACGTAGTTTTGAGCACGCGCTCGATGATGCCAGCTTTCAGAGAGTAAAGGCGAAAGCCTACGCAGGAGGTGAAGGATGAGCGAGGGTCGCATCCTGATCGTGGAAGATGATGCCGACATTTCGAATATGCTGCAACTCTACTTCAAATCGCAGGGCTATGAAGTCCACGCTGCGCTTCGGGGAGACAACGCGCTCGAACTGGCACGACAGAAGATGCCCAACGTGATCGTGCTGGATATCATGCTGCCCGATATCGATGGCTATGAGGTGTGTCGTCGACTGCGCACCAGCCTGCGCACGAGCCATATTCCTATCATCTTTTTAACCCAGAGGGACGAGCGCAGTGATAAGATCCGGGGCCTAGAATTGGGCGCGGATGACTACGTGACGAAGCCGTTCGACGTTGAGGAGCTGCGGCTGCGCATCCGTAACACGATCCAGAGCGCCGAGGTGGCCAGTCTAACGAGCCCCAGCACCGGATTGGCTAGCGGGCGCTTGATTGAGCAGCAGCTGCGGGAACTAGTCCATACGGATGACTGGTCCCTTCTCTACATTGGTATCGAGGGACTCGAGGCCTTCAACGAGGTCTATGGCTTTGTTGCCGGTGACGAGGTTCTGCGTTTCACCGCGCTGCTTCTTAATCGTGCCGTAGAGAGGCACGGCACTCCGGATGATTTCGTCGGGCATGTTGGTGGGGACGACTTCATTCTGATGACCCGGACTGCAAGCTTAGAGGCGCTGCGTGATGAGATCATTGAGCAGTTCAACAAGGATGTGGCGACCCATTACGACTTCATAACTCGCAAAAAGGGATATCTCGTTGTCGAGAACGCGTCGGGCACGGCGATGAAGGTGGCCCTAATGCGACTGCTTATCGGGACTTTGACGGATGCCGATGGCCCATTTACCGACATTCGTGAGATTACTGAGGCAGCAGCTGAAGCTCGGCGACGGAGTGATGGGTAACGTGATTGCAGGGTAGACCGCTGGATTGGCACTTGGGGGATTAGCTGAATCTGTCACAGGAGGTTGTCGGCAGCATGCCCTGCTCGGAGTCGGATCAGACGCTCTCGCGGCGTCGCTCTGCAGCGTTGGCAACACTGCGGCGTGTGACGCGCGAGATAACCTCGACCCTGGACCTGGACTATCTTCTGGATTTTATACTGGACGAGGCCGTGCATTTCACCGTCTCAGAGGCTGGTCTCATTCTCCTTTTTTCGAATGACGATGCCCGCCTCCAGGTGACCCATGGCTGCGATGAAGCGGCGTTAGCTACGCTAGAGGATCGCTGGGATGATTGGGTGACGTGGCTCACCGTTCACCTTGATGCGGAGAGTGTCGTTTATATCCCGGACACGTCAATTAGCGCTGAAGGGCCTCCCGGCTTTCCTGCAGAGGGGGCTCTGCTGGCAACCCCGATCCGATATGAGCAGCATCTGGCCGCCGCGCTACTGCTTCAGGGACAGCGCCCGAAGGCCTTCGACGACGTGGATCTAGAGCTTGTCGCTGGGCTAGGGGATCAGACGGTCATCGCACTGAGCAATGCTCGGCGTTACCAGGAGCAGTTGCGGCGTGGTGAGTTGATGCGGCAGCGTGCTGAGCAGATGTCGCTCCTGCTAGAGATAAGTCGTACGACCCGTTCTGACCGGCCGTTGGACGATATTTTGCTCGATGTAGCATATGCAGTCCAGGAGGGTACCGGGTTCGAACTCGTTTTGATTAGCGTACTTGAGGGAGGTCTTCTACGCCGTGTGGCTGGGGCGGGCATTCCATTGGCAGAGCTTGAGCGGCGCAAGGAGACGCGACTTCCTTGGGAAAGAGTCCGCCGACTTTGCCAGGCGCGCTTTCAGTTGGGCCAATGCTACTATATTCCGGAAGCACATCGGAGTCTGACCGAGGATCTTGATGTCTTCGTGCCCGAGGCTGTTGAACCAGAGGGGGTGGCGCCAACCGATCGCTGGCAAACTGAAGATATCTTCTTCGTGCCGCTTCGAAATAACGCTGGAGACGTGATCGGCATTATGTCGCTCGACCGTCCCCGAGAGATGCTGGCACCTACGACGATGACCGCGGAAGTGGTAGAGCTCTTTGCGTCGCAGGTGGCGCAGGCGATTGAGACACATCGATTGGTTGAGGATCTCCGGCGGCAGGTCACGACGCTTCAGCTCTTTAATGAACTCAATCGCTCCATCACGGCCAAACTTGATCTGCCGCTCGTCCTGAACACGGTTGTGCAGTCGGTGACCAACTTGCTGGGATATGACTTCGCGACTCTCTTTCTAAGCGACAGTGGAGAGCGCAATTTCGTTCCGATGGCCTCATCTGGTTATGCGCTTGATCTCATTCAAGACATGCCGATGGGCGTTAAGGATGCCCTGCCCCGGGATCTTATTCGGACGGGGTTGCCCTTAGTTGTTGAGGACGTCGGTGGCGACCCGCGGTTTGCCGGCGCGCGGATCCCGATCGGTTCCTCCATCGCTGTCCCGTTGAGCGTTGAAGGGCGGACGGTTGGCATTCTGATGGCGGATCGTAAAGCATCGGGTGATTTCTCGCCGGCTGAAGTGGCGACCTTGAGCGCGTTGGCCGATCAGGTGACCGTTGCGATCGAGAACGCACGGCTCTTCGACCAGGTCAGGCGCTTCAATGAGGAGCTCGAAGCGCGAGTGGCAGCTCGGACGCAGGAGCTAGCAGACGCTTTGGAGAGATTGCGGTTTCAGCGGGATCGTTCAGAGGTGCTCTATCATATCGCTTCAGAGCTTGTCGCCAGCCTTGACATAGATCGTGTCCTGAGCCAAGCGTTGATGCTGCTCCAACGAGCCGTCCAGGCCTCGCGCAGTTCCGTAATCCTGCTCGACAGCATTACTGGACAGCTTTTATACCGTGCTACCATCGGTCATACCTCGCCGATCCCACCGGGTGGCAAGCCGACGCCCTTTGGGCGAGGAGAAGGTGTGGTGGGCTGGGTACTTGAGAAGCGTAAGGCAGTGACAATTGACGATATCCTCGATCAGGATCGTTTCGAGACCGACCGGATGGAAGGAACGCGTTCGCTGCTCGTTGTACCGATTCTCGGTAGCGCTGGTGAGGCACTGGGCGTTATCTTATTGCAGTCACCTTTTGTTGACGCCTTTGATGCAACCCATCTGCAGCTGGTGGAAGCTGCCGCGGTTCAGTTGGGCAATGCGCTTAACAACGCCGAACTCTATCGCTTGATCCGCGAGCAGGCGGAGCGCTTGGGTACGATGCTGCGAATGCAGCAGATCGATGCCGCTAAGAATGAGGCGATTCTTGAGGGTATCGCCGATGGTGTGATGGTTGCAGATGCAAGGGGCCGGGTGATTCTCTTCAATGCCGCCGCGGAGCGCATTCTTTCGCTGAGCAAGGAACAGGCTTTGGGACGTTCACAGGATGAAGTCTTCGGCCTCTACGGCAGTGAGACGCAGGAGTGGCTGTCGCAGATCGCCTGCTGGCGGGAGAACGCGGGCAACTATGACGCGCAGGAGTTTCTCAGTCATCGCTTGGAGGTCGACCGTTGCTTCGTGAGCATCCACCTTTCGCCGGTCGTGACGGGAGCCGGTGAATTCCTCGGCGTCGTCTCGGTCTTTCGTGATATCACAGCGGAGATTGAAGCCGATCAGGCCAAGAGCGATTTTGTGTCGACCGTCTCTCACGAGCTGCGGACGCCGATGACGTCGATTGTGGGCTATGTCGACCTCGTAATCCAAGGGGCTGCCGGACCATTATCTGAGATGCAGCAGGGTTTCCTTGACAAGGTCAAGACCAATGCGGATCGTCTGACAAACCTGGTCGATGACCTGCTGGACATCTCGCGGATTGAGCAGGGACGCATCGAGTTGATGCGCCAACCGTTGGATATGGCGCTTGTTGTGTCTCAGGTGATGGATTTGGTTATGCCGAGGATCGTTGAGAAATGCCAAGTTATTACGGCCGTGTTACCGTCCGACCTACCGAAAGCCTATGGCGATGCTGACCGCGTGGCGCAAATTCTCACCAACTTGGTAAGCAATGCCTATAAATACACGCCGGTAGCGGGCAACATCACGATCTACGCCTACGTGCGTGAGGCGATGCTGCACATTGCCGTGGCGGACACCGGGATCGGTGTAGCGTCGGAAAATCAGAAGAAGATCTTCGAGCGCTTCTATCGCGTTGAGGACGACCCTGCCGTCTATGAAGTCTCAGGAACCGGGTTGGGACTGGCGATCGCACTCTCATTGATTCAGATGCACGGGGGGAACATCTGGTTGGAAAGCGAGTTGGGCACGGGAAGCACGTTTACGTTCTCAATTCCTCTGGCCGACGGCGAGCTCACTGAAGACTTGGGGGAGCGGCCCCCACCGCTGCTGGCCCGTTCGATGCCGACCGTCCTGGTGGTTGAGGACGACCCGGATATCCGGAACCTGTTACGATTGACGTTGGAGACCGAGGGAATGCGCGCGCTAACCGCGGCTTCTGGCGAAGAAGCATTGCGCACGGCGCGTCAGAAGCTCCCCGATTTCATATCTCTCGACGTCCGTCTGCCAGATTTGGATGGCTTCGAGGTGCTTCAGTTGTTGAGGCGTGAACCTGAGACGGCCGATATTCCCGTCGTCATGGTATCCGTGATCGCAGATCGTGATCGCGGAATGGCTTTGGGCGCTGTTGACTATCTGACCAAGCCGCTGGACGAGCGGAAGCTCTTGGAAGTCATCCGTTGCACCCTGCGCCAGCGTCAAATAGTGATCGTCGTGGATTCGGACCGGCAGACGCTGAACCGCCTCCGTTCGGCGCTGCAGATTGAGGGCATCGCGGTTCGGACGACGATCCGAGGGGAGCGCGCTCTGAGATTAGCGCAGGATCTACGACCCAGACTGATGGTGGTCTCTCCAAAGCTGATCGATATGGATGGGTACCAGTTCGTCGACAGGTTGCGGCGTGATCCGCGCACTTCCCATATACCCCTGTTGCTGACGGTGAATGCCGATGAGGAGCCAGATAAGTACGATCCACGTTTGCGGGACTTCGAGGGCGTCCGTTTCGTAACCAAGCTCACGTCTGTTGAGGCCTTAGCAACTGATATTTGTGTCCTAATCACCGGGGATGATAGCGAGGAGGAGGCGGTTGCTAAACGTAACTGTGCCAAGCAATAGCGACTTGTGCCAGTTCGATTGAAGCGTTGAATCGCCACTTTGAGAGTGCTGCGCGGCATCCGTATGCTCGCTTCTGTAGCGGTTTTATCCACCGGCGGTTGGCTAAGGCGGTTGTCAGAGAGACCGACTAGCAGGGTCTGGCCGTCAAGCGAGTTAACCTGACTTTCAGCTCAGTGATTGGAAGCTCAAGTAGCAAGCGGTGCGTCCGCATCCTGCGATTCACGAGGGTGCTACTTTGGTAGTTGGACGAATAGGTCTTGGAGTCATGGACGTGCCAACAGACTTGCAACTGGACCTGGTTATGAGAACGAAGGGGGGCAAGACGTAACGAGGAGAGACTGCACGACTGGGTCTTCCGACGATCTTTGGAGAGGGTTGCTAACAACGAGAGTGGAAGGACTTCGGGGACTCCAGCAGAACCTAGGCAGAGCACAGCTTTAGCGAGCTCGGTAGCTCAGAGACTTGCCCCCTACCGGGGGCGATTGCAGATGGAGAACCGAAGAAAGGAGAAGGTTCCTCGAACCCATCTGTACAATCTGGAAGCGTGGTGTCTCGTTGGGGATGTGCTCAAGCCTTTTATACAGAGGAACTAGGAGTCATAGAATGGCGAAAATCCTAATTGCTGAGGACGAACGCGACATTCGAGAACTGATCGCTTTCACGCTGCAGTTTGCAGGCTTTGAGGTCACGCTGGCGACCAACGGGGTTGAAGCGGTGGAGATGGCTGCTACTTTGAGGCCGGACCTGATCTTACTGGATGTCCGTATGCCCCGCATGACGGGTTATCAAGCGTGCCAGGTGATAAAGCAGATGCCTGAGACGCAGAATACGCCGGTCATATTCTTGTCCGCAAAGGGACAGGAGAGTGAGATCCAGGAGGGCTTGAATGTCGGCGCTGTGGACTATATTCTCAAGCCATTTGTGCCGGATGAGCTCACGGATCAAGTAAGACGCGTCCTGGAGGAGTTCGGAAAAGTGTGAGCCTCGGTACGGCGGAGTGTCGTCAATGAGCGCCATTATTATAGAGAACAGTCTTGTCCATTATGAGGCCCTCGGACGGGGCCAGCCTTTGTTGTTTCTCCATGGTTGGCTTGGCTCGTGGCGCTATTGGGTTCCGACTATGGTCGATCTGGCAGCGTCACATCGCGCCTATGCCCTTGACTTTTGGGGCTTTGGCGACTCCGATAAGATCGCTGCCCGCTATGACATCCGAGGTTACGTGTCCCAAGTTGCGCTGTTTGTGGATCAGTTGGGTATTGACCGAACGCCCATCATCGGACACGGTCTGGGTGCGATCGTGGGCATCTACTTCGCTCTAGCATATCCTGATCGTGCCGAGCAGTTATTGGCCGTCAGCACGCCGTTGACTTCAGCGTGTCTGGCACGCTCTCTGAGCACTTTTTCCGGTGGCGAGAACCCGGCGCGGATCGTACTTGGACGAAGACTCAAGGACTACGAGGAGGTCGACATCGAGGCGGCCAAGACAGATGGCCAGGCCGTTGTCCTGAGCTTGCGCTCGGCTATGGATCAGGATGTGCTGAGTGACCTCCAGGATCTGGAAGTGCCGGTACTTCTGGTCAATGGTCAGGATGATCCACTGATCCAGCTGCCTGATGCGGCCTTGCTCGCGGGCCTGGGCGCTAACATCTCTACACTTGTCTTTGAGGGGGCTCAGCATTATCCTATGTTGGACGATGCCAGCAAATTCGCCCGCTTGATACGGGATTTCGTTGTCTTCCGTGATGCTTGGGACAGGATTAAATTGAAAAATGAGTGGAAACGGCGCATACGTTAGCGTGTGCCTTCGGCGTCATTGCTAGACTTGAGGACGAGTACTGATGAAGAAAGAGACTGATCCGGATCCGTGGGCTGTGGCGTGGGTGATGCGGGCGGTGGTGCTTATCGCCTTTCTCGCGGCCCTCGCGGTGCCGACTGGCCTGGTTCCGATTATCGCTGTCGCAACTGATACGCAAGGTGAGCTCACCCAAGTCGAGGGACCGATTGTCATCTCGCTGGGCGCGCCCGAGCCTACGTCGACCCCGATTCCTGCGCTCACCCCTACCCCGCATCTGCCGCGGATTGGCATCGTCGCCGGTCACAGCGGGCACGACAGTGGCGCGGTCTGTCCCGATGGGCTGCAGGAGGTCGATATCAACATCGATGTCTCCCAGCGGGTCGTCAGGCTCTTGACTGACTACGGTTGGGATGTGGACCTGCTGGAGGAGTTTGACGTCCGCTTGTTTGGATATCAAGCAGACGCTCTTCTCTCCATTCACGCTGACTCATGCAATGTGCCGGGCAAAACCGGTTTCAAGGTCGCGCGGGCTGAGGGCAGCTTCATCCCGGATCCAGAGGACCGTCTCGTCGACTGTCTCAGCCGGCATTATGCGGAACACACCGAGCTGGAGTTCGATCCCTTCACGATCACGTATGATATGCGGCGCTACCATGCCTTCTACGAGATCAACCCTAATACCCCAGCAGCGATCATCGAGACGGGCTTTATGCTTGAGGACCGCGAGTTACTAACCGAACGTCCTGAGGTGGTGGCAGGCGGCATCGTGGCGGGGCTGATCTGCTTTGTGGAGGGTGAATAGCTTTAATGCCTCTCCAAGCTTTGCCTGGCATCGTGGCGGCGGTGGGGCCAGCACGCCAGGCGGACCTGACCACGTTCACCTCGGTCGCACTTGAGCTCATCCGTCTCCGCGCCGGCGTGAATCCGATCGCTGATGTGCAGAAATGGCGCGATGCTGGTGCGCGCGGTGTGGTGCTGCAACTGTTGAGCCCCGCGCCAGGGCGTGGCCCGCTTTCTCCTAATGCCTTCGTTGACGCATTCGCTGAGGTCCTGGAGGCTTTCTTAGTTGTCGGTGTGCGCGACGTGGAGGTTCACGACGAGCCAAATCGCGCCGATCGCGGGGCCGGTGTCTCCTGGCAAGATGGGACGGCATTCGCGGACTGGTTCGGAGAGGTGGCGTATCTCCTGCGGCGTCGCGTTGGTGGTGCCTTGCGTATTGGCTTTCCTGCCCTGAGCTTGACGGAGTTGCCCCATCCCGATCCCGTGGCCCGTATCGACGCATCGGCCTTTCTAAAGCAGTGCTGCTCCGCGCTAGAGAGTGCGGATTGGGCGGCGCTTCATCTCTACTGGCGCACCCTTGCCGAGATGCGCGGATTGGATGGCGCGCTGGGTTCTTTGCACAGTTACCTGCGGGCTTTTCCTCGACAGCGCTTCATCGTAACCGAGTTCGCG
>PWVB01000510.1 GCA_003562365.1 Anaerolineae bacterium | reverse complement strand
CGTGCCATAGAGCAAGACCACAGCATTGGCGAAAGTTGGCGCCGTGAACGAGACCGTGACAAGTAGGGGACACGAATAGGCGTGCGATACGGCAGTCAGGTTCGTTATAGGAGGCAAAGAGGCGAAACGCGGGACGTATAATCAAGACTGCCCTTCTGGTGAAGATAGCGTAGATTATCTGAGGGTATCCTCACGAGAGGGGGAGCAAATGGGCCAGGGAGGAGATTACCAGAGGTGGTGCTGGGATTCAGGTAAGGCCGCGCACACCTTGGCAGTGATGGGGGTGCTGGTGCTGGCGCTGGTGGGGAGACCAGTCGAGAGTCTCGGGGGCTGGATCGCCTATCCGCCGCGGATCGTAGTAGTGATGGACCGACAGGCGAAGCGGCGGGCCAGAGCGTCGCGGTACCACAAGCCGAACTGGGGGGCGGGGTGGGCTTGGATGCGGCACAGCTGGCCAGTGGTGCTGGTGCGTAGCGGCACCTTGCTGGTACTGGCCCCCGCACGGCGTGGGTGGGGCTGGGTCTGTTTGCTGCCGTGGCTGGTGTGGGGCTGGCGCGGATTGGGGATAGCGTGGCCCAGCGTGGGAACCCATCCGCTGTATGGGATAGTCAGGGCGCTAGGGGAGGCCGGAAGTCGCTGGGCCTTGATCGGCTTAGGCACCCTATGGCTACTGAAGACGGGGCGTGACGGGTGCGCCGGGATGGCCGCTCTGGGGATGGTGGAGACGGAGCACCGGAGTATTGCCGTGCAGGAGGATGAGTCCGGGGTCTACCATGTGCGATTGAGGGGCGAGTTTGAGTTGCAGGTTGATGGACAAGACCTGACGTACAAGCGCCTGCTGATCATCTTCTTGGGACTGCTGAACACGGCGGACGAGGGGCGCGGGAGTCGGCGGACGCGGGATGGGCGGCGGCCTTTCGTGCGGCAGATGCAGTTGGCGGAGTGGTTTGGGGGGCGCCAGCCGCACGTGAGCCTCTGGAACCGCTGGTGGCTGGAGAAAAACTGGCGGCGGTTGTTGAGTGTGGGCTACGGCGAGGTGTTGACGGATGAAGTGCGGCAACAGGTGGTTGAGCGTTGGGCCAAGTTCCCCTGGTGGAGCAGCCAACGGATGCACCAACACCTGAAGCAAGGCGAGCTGCAGATATCGCTGCGCCAGGTCAAGCAGATTGGGCGGGAAAGCGGCTGGACGACCTTGCGCCAACGGCTCAAGCAGAGCTATCAAATTGGCGTGGACACGTTCCAGCCTCAGGATCAATGGCTCACGGGTCAGTTGTTGGCGCAAGTGGCGAGTTTGGTGGCGCAGCTAGAGGCGCTGAACGGCCTGACCACAGAGCAGAAGACGGAACTCGCTGACCTGGAGGCCTTGTGTGGCGAACTGGACGTGCCGCAAGCGGCGGCGCTTGAGCCCCCGGCGTGGCACCTACAGTTGGAACAGCGGTTGTTTGGACAATGGTCGCTGAGCGATGATGCGATCATCCGTTGTACCTACTGCGGGACGACCGACGTGGCGCCCAAGAGTTGTCAGGGACGTCTCAAGACTTACACTGACGCTCAGGGTAACCCGCAGACCATCGAGGTCCAGCGCTATTACTGTCACAATCCCGCCTGTGCCTACCAGTCGTTTACCCATCTGCCGTCGCACCTGATCCCCCATTCGCCGCGATCCCTGACCGGTCACCTGGCGGTGCTGCAGGCCTATGTGTGGTCGCGCGGCGTCTACCGCCGCACCAGCCAGATGCTGGGCGTCAGCAAGACAACGGCCTATCGTTGGGTCAGCGCATTCGGCCATCAGTTGCTGCCGGTGGCCGCCCTCTTCGGCGTGGTGCGTTCCAGCGGCGTGGTGGGCGTTGACGAAAAGTACGTCCTGGTCCCCAAGAACGACAAGCCCGACGCTAAGATGAAGCGCTGGATGTATGTCTACGTCGCCGTCGACTGCTATAGCTACGATCTGCTGCATATTGACATCTATCCCTACAACACCACGCACAGTGCCCGCGCCTTCTTGTTGGCCCTGCGCGCCAAGGGCTATCATCCCCGCGCCATCGTCACCGATATGCGCACCGACTACAGCGCGGCGATCAGCGCCATCTTCCCCAAGGCGCTACATCACGAGTGCATCTTCCACGCTCTGCAGGCGGTCCACAAACGCTTCAAGGAGATCTACGGCAGCGATTACGCTGACCGCCGCCCAGACCTGGTCGCCTTGCGCAAGGAGATCGACGCCATCTTCACGGCCCGCACGAAACGCACCGCCCACCGCCGCTATGATGCCCTACGGGCCCAGCGCCAGCACGTTGTGGCCTCCACGCCAGAGGCTTCCGGCATCTTTGACTTCTTGGAGCGCCATTGGCCCTACCTCGTCAACGCCATCGAAAGTCGCCACGTTCCCCTCACTAACAACGCCACCGAACAGGTGATTCGCCTCTTCAGCCAACACTACAAGACCTTCTGCGGCTTTGAGACTATCGAATCAGCGCGCTGTTACCTCGCCGTCTTCGAGAAAGTCTATCGCTTCACACCGTTCTCCGCCGATGCCCAGGCGCGGATTCGCGGCAAATGCCCCCTCGAGCTGGCCGGTTACGAGGTGCACAAGCTTCCAATGGCCCAGCTGCTTCGCGGCCTGGCACTCCAGTGGCCTCCCGCCGCCTTCGAGGAACTCGTCCCTAATGCGTAACGCTCCCATTTACGCCCCTTTCTGCGGCTCTATTTACCGGTATAATGGGTACGGTAGCAGATCAGCTTATTGAGGAGGATGTGTGACCGATAATGGACGTCAGGTGTTTCCCTTCACGGCGATCGTCAATCAGGAGCGAATGAAGCGGGCGCTCATTCTAAATGCCATCAACTTCCGCATAGGGGGCGTGCTGATTCGCGGCGAACGAGGAACTGCCAAATCTACCGCGGCCCGCGGTCTCGCTGCATTGCTACCTGAGATCCGAGTGGTCGCCGATGGCGCCTTTAACTGCGATCCGACGCAACCCGCCACCTGGTGTACCAACTGCCAGGATCGAGTAGCGCAAGGGGAGACGCTGCCGGCGGTCACGAGGCAGGTGCCATTTGTGGAGCTGCCGGTTGGGGCGACTGAGGACCGCGTGGTCGGCACACTGGACATCGAGCGCGCCATTCAGAAGGGAGAGCGGCGTTTCGAGCCCGGCGTCCTGGCGGCTGCCAATCGCGGCATCCTCTATGTCGATGAGGTGAATCTCCTCGACGACCACATTGTCGATGTCTTGCTGGATGCAGCAGCTATGGGGGTTAACACGGTCGAACGCGAGGGTATCTCCTTTCACCATCCCGCACGCTTCATCCTTGTCGGCACGATGAACCCAGAGGAAGGCGACCTGCGCCCCCAGCTCCTGGACCGCTTTGCGTTGTGTGTCGACGTTGGAGGGATCCACGATGCGCGAGCACGCATGGCCATTATGGAGCGGAACCTGGCCTTCGAACAGGATGGTGCAGCGTTTTGCGCAGCGTGGGCATCTGAGGAGAGGGAGTTAGCACAGCGCATCGAGGGGGCACGACGGTTACTGCCTGAGGTACGATACACGCGCGGGGATATGTCCACCATCGCCGAGATGATGGCCGGACTTGGCGTTGACGGGCACCGAGGCGATCTCGTGATTCTTAAGACCGCCGTCGCCCATGCCGCGTGGGAGGAGCGACGGCACCTGACCGACCGCGACATCATTCTCGCTGCGCAGCTGGCGCTACCACACCGCCTCAAGCGTCGACCCTTCGATGAGGTCGAGTCCTCCATCGAACAGTTGGATCAGATGGTAGCCTCAGCCCGCGAGCAAGCAGAGGAGGTCGTGCCGGAGGAAGATCAGCCCATCTACGAAGGCGACATCTCCGGAGAGGGTCGCGAAAAAAAAGCCTAGAGGTTGAGGCTAGCGACGAGGAGGCAACGTCCTCCGGCTCGCCTCAACCACAACCTCTAGAGCAGGACACCCCCAGATGGCCGACCGACGGCGCTTGGTGGAAAGGCGGCAAGTTCATCCAACCTGGCGAGACCTTTGAGGCGCGCCGACTAGAGACGCCTCAGGATCGTCGAGTGCGCTCGATCGGCGGGCGACGCAGCCGAACCCGCACGACACGTAAGCGGGGCCGTTATACCAGCGCTCGCCCGTCCCCGAGCGACGCCTCTGACTTGGCCTTCGACGCGACGTTGCGGGCTGCCGCGCCCTTCCAACTCCAGCGTGAAACCGACAGCGGGGAGGAACCGGCACTACGACTACGCCCTCAGGATTACCAGAAAAAGGTGCGCGTGCGCCGTTCGGCCAACCTCATCATCTTTCTGGTCGATGCCTCCTGGTCGATGGCAGTCACTGAGCGAATGGAGGCCACCAAGGGTGCGATCCTCTCGTTGCTCACCGATGCGTATCAGCGCCGCGATCGGGTAGGGATGATTGTCTTCCAAAAAGACCGCGCCACGCTGGTACTGCCACCCACAAATAGCGTCGAGCTGGCGCAGCGGATGCTGGCCGATTTGCCGGTGGGGGGAAAGACGCCCCTGGCTGCAGGATTGTGGCTGGCTCACCGCACGATTGAGCAGGAGGTGCGCCGCTATCCGGAGCTTGTGCCCCTCTTGGTCATCCTGACAGACGGCGCCGGAAACGTCTCGATGGGTGAGTTGCCCCCGCAGGTCGAAGCCTATCACGTGGCTGAGCAAATTCGCGACCAAAAGGTGGAATCCATCGTGATCAACATGGAGAGCGCTGAGTACGATAAAGGGCTGGCTGGAGCGCTGGCGGAACACCTGGGAGGCGCGTGCTACGATCTCGCCTCCGTGCAAGCCGATGCTCTCCTGTCAATGGTGCGCAACCAGCTAGCTGCTTAGAGGGAGAGCGGTTGGCATCTCCGCAGCGACCTGAACCTGTGCGCCCCTAGCGCTTCCGTCCAGGGGCTTTCGGCGGCGAACAGAACGAGGAGATGGAATGACAGTCAAGCAGGTAGCAACACAGTTATTGACAAGACACTGGCGGCTCGCGGTAGCAGAATCCGCTACCGGCGGGCTTCTAGGATACCAGATTACGTCGCAACCCGGCAGCTCGGCATTCTTCTGGGGCGGCGTGATCGCCTATGCAGACGATATCAAAGTACGACTACTGGGCGTCCAAGAGGAGAGCTTGGCCCGCTGGGGCGCAGTCAGCGCGCCGGTCGCCTTGGAGATGGCTGAGGGAACCTGCCAGGCGACAGGGACCGAGGTTGCGCTGAGCATCACAGGCATCGCTGGGCCGACCGGCGCTACAGCTTATAAGCCGCTCGGACTCTACTACATTGGGCTTGCCGTCCCCAACGAGTCCTGGTGTTGGCGACATCACTTCACCGGCAATCGGCAGGAGAACAACTCCCAGGCTGTGCAGGCTGCGCTGATGCACCTGCTAACCTACATAGGTTAAGCCACGGCTAATCGTGCTCAGTCCTCCTCGGTAGTCCCCTCGCCTGCACCGTCGGCTGCTTGAACCTCGGCAACCAGGTGCTCAAGACTGGCCCGGATCTGCTTGACAGCAGCCTGTCCATGTCGGTTGAAGAAGGTCTGCCCCAGTTCCTGTGCGGTCTGCGAGAGGCTCAAGCCATCGGCCCTTCTCCGCGCCAACGTTCGCGCTGCACGGCGCATCACCCGCATAAACTCGCGCTGCGGTTCGATCTCGCCACTGGGAATGCTCTGTTCGCCACGTCCGGGGATGATCGAGCTGACGGTCTGCCAGCGGGCCAGTGAGGTCATCGTGTTAAGCCAAGCTTTCGAATCGGGCGTCTCGGCCATAACGGGCACGGCACCTGCCACAACGGTGTCACCCGCGACCAGCAAATTCTGGTCCTCGACCAGCACCCAAAGGCTTCCGAGCGCGGCCCCCGCGACGACCTCGAACTGTAGTACCCGATCACCAGCATAGAAGGTGAATCGTTCGTTGAACGCCAACGCTGGCTTTTGGGGCCGGAGATCATCAAAAACCGCGACCTCTTCCTCGTAGTGAACTGTGATATCTTCAAGGAATTCCCGACGAGGTCGCTCCTCATCATAGGCCTCCATCACGCGCAACGTGGCTTCGGCAGCGATGATCGGCACATCACAGACAGCCGTGGCAAACTGACGTTCGCGAGTCGCGCTCGTCAGCACAGCATAACGCACATGCCCCACTGCTTTGCGAGCTTGCTCCAACCAATTCATTGCATACATTGGACTGGGGGGGAGATCAACAGCAATGCCGCCCTTCTCCGTCTCGATCAGAACCAGATTGTACGGCGCATACGAAGACTCCACGAGAACACCAGGAGCGACTTCCTTCATTGATACCTCCTCAAAACCTATCTTACGCAATCAGAATCCGATAGCAAATCAGATTCGCTCGATCCCACGTAACGAGCCACCGCCTCTTGAAGCGCGTCACTAACCGTTTCCGGAGTATGTTCGGACGCACCGCCCTGCGCCAGCTCAGGCGTCCCTCCTCCCCGTCCGCCCAGGGGCTTCAGCGCCGCACGCAGGATCTCACTGGCGTTGAGCACCGCCAGATCAGTGCTGCAGGCGCAGATGATGCGAACCCCTTCTTCCCCTGTGGTTGCCAGGAGCGCCAGCGTCCTGGGGCGGTCCCGCAACCTGCCAGCCAGACCACGGAGTTCTGAGGGATCCCGGTCCTGCCATTGGGCCACAATGATGCGCGCCTCCCCCACCAGAGCCGCCTCGGCCCAAAGCGCTTCCGCCTCGTAGGCGGCCAAGGTGGCGCGCGATTGCCGAAGATCCCGCTGGGCCGCCTTGACCCCCTCCTCAAGACGCGCTATCGCCGCTGGCAGGTCACCAGGGCCAACGGAGAGCGCCGCACTTGAGGCTCTCATCCAGTGCAACGACTGCTGATAGGCCTTCAACGCGCGGCCTCCGCACAGGAAGGTCACCCGCACACCACTTTTGTAACGCTCGATGGCGGTAATCTTAAGGAGCCCGATCTCCCCAGTCGCCGCTACGTGGGTACCGCCGCAAGCCGAGACATCATATCCTGCAATCTCAATGACCCGAATCCTTCCCTCAACAACAGGCGGTTTGCGCAGGGGCAGCTTTGCGGCCTCATGTGCAGCGACAATTTGGTGGGTCACCGGGCGATTCTGCCAGACCACAGCATTGGCCGCCCACTCGATTTCAGAAGCCGTCTGCCAGTCCAGATCAGCGACATCCAGGTCAATGGTGCTCGTCTCGCGCCCAAGATGAAAACCCACAGTAAGCGCAGAGAGGCGCGTCACGAATGCAGCCGAAAGCAGGTGTTGGCCCGTGTGCTGTTGCATATGCTCGAAACGCCGCGACCAGTCAATCTGACCGCGAACAAGCGCTGTATCCGCTGCTAGAGGCTCCGCCAACAGATGCCAGATGGTGCCCTCCGCATCCTCCTGAATATCGACCACCGATGCGCCGTTCAGCCGTCCGGTGTCGTGAGGTTGGCCACCCGAGGTAGGGTAGAAAGCAGTCTGATCCAGCGCTACAGCGGCGGCAATGCCATCCTCCCCGCAAACCACCCGACGGCAGATCAGCCGCGCCGTGAACTCGCGCAGCGTCGCATCGTGATAGTAGAGCCGGAGCGTCACCTTTGCGGCTCCTGAACATAGAGCGGATGGTCGGTAAGGTCCCGGGGTATGGTGAAATTGAAGGAGGCCCCTTCGCCGAGTATGCTCTCCACCCATATCCGCCCGCCGTGAGCCTCGACCGCCAGTTTGCAGTAGGCCAGACCGATGCCTGCTCCTCTGATCCCACGAGCATCCCCGCGGAAGAAGAGCTCAAAGAGATGCGCCTGATGCTCGGCCGCGATGCCTGGGCCGTTATCGGTCACGCCAAAAAGAAAGTGATCCCGGTCCATCTTGGCACTAACCACGATCTTGCCCCCTTCTTGGGTGAACTTCACAGCGTTAGCCAGCAGGTTGATGAGCACCCGGCGCAACAGATCCAGGTCCCCATCCATTGAGGGGAGATCAGGTGCCACGCGCATCAGCAGCGTCTGCTTTCGGCGAGCCGCGGCCGCCGCCACGGTCTCCACAGCCTCTTCGATGATCGCCTCTACATCAACCGGCTTGATGGAAAGCGTACGTTCTTGGGCCCGCAAGCGCGCAGACTCAAGGATGTCGTTGATCAAATCCTCCATTCTATGCGCGCTACGCAGGCCAATCTGCAGGATCTGCTCAATTGGAAGCGTTGCATCGTGCTCGCGCCAGGCAGTCAAGGCCAGATCGAGACAGTTCATCACATTCCCCAAAGGAACACGGAGATCGTGAACAAGCATGTTCACAAACTCCTCGCGCACTTGCTCTAGCTGAGTATGATCGGTGGCTTTACGCCCAATCCAGAGATAACCATCTCCCTCAAGCGTATAGCCCGGCACCCAGGTCAGGCGAGCATCCCAAGCTTGTTTGAGCATCGGATGCTCAAACTCCCAACGCACAACGCGCCCGTCCGCAGCGGCATCACGACGTTCGGCAAACCCCCCAGCCGTCAGCCCCAGACGCGCCCACTCCGATACCGCCACGTCGTCGGCTTCAGACCCTAGGATAACAGCCGCAGCACGATTGGCATCCAAGATTTGACCCTCCGCTCCTAGGACCACGAGAGGATCTGGATGGTGCTCGAACAAATGCCGATATCCCGCGCTCACAGTCATTCGCTGCCTTCCAAGACCACAACCCCCTTGACCCGCAGACGCTCAAGGATTCTGTCGGCAATCAGATCCAGATGCGCTTGGTTGGCGACGAAATCGAGACGATCGGCGGGTAAGGTCAACACTGGGCAGAGCGTAAACTGTCCCAGCCAGTCTGCATAGAGCTGGTTCAGCTGCTCCAGATAGTCAGTGCTGATATGTCGCTCATAGATACGCCCGCGCGAGCTGATACGAGCTTGAAGAGTCGGCACTGTCGCCTGCAGGTATATCACCAGATTTGGCGGCGGCATAATGGCCGTCACGGCCTGGTAAAGCTCATTGTAGGTCGCATAGTCGCGCTCGCTCATCCGGCCCTGTTGATAGAGATTGCGGGCAAAGATCTCCGCATCCTCGTAGACGGTCCGGTCTTGGATGACTGAGTTGGGGCGGTCCAGCAGTTGGCGATGGTGCAACAGCCGCCGGCCGAGGAAAAACACCTGTGAGTGAAAGCTCCACTTCTCCATATCCCTATAGAAGTCCGGGAGATAGGGATTGTCAGTAACCCCCTCTAAGAAGGGCTCCCACGCCAGTCGCTCACTCAGCAACGAGGTCAGCGTCGATTTCCCTACCCCGATGTTCCCCGCAACTGCAATATAGTGCTTGGGCATCTCAGCTCCGCTCGTCTGTATGGCCGCCTGCCACAACACCTGTCTCTGCCGCGCCCGAGGACTCCAGCTTAACGCCTGTGCGCCGAGCCAACGCCACAAGCAGGCGGTGCGCATCACCAAGGGCTGCTCGCATCGTGTCAGGCACACCGGCGGGTCCAATCGGCGCCTGCTGTGCCAGCGTTCCCCCGATACGACCGACGGCCTCCGCCAGCGCAAGGAAGTCGCCCAGCGCCTGCCAATTGGCCTCCGACTGCGGCTCCACAGGAGGTGTAGTCGTCAGCTTCCAGGCCGGTCGCGGCGGCATCGGGAAGGCGATCCGCGGCAGCGGAGGCTGGCGTACGCCAGACAAAGTCGAACGGATCCGCTGCTCGATCGTGCTCAGATCCTCAGGGTGGCGCACGAAGTCCAGTTCGTCCGATTCAATCACCAGCAGCGGCGTCATCGCATAGCTCGCGAAAAGACGCTCGTACCCCTGACGCAGCGCGGCAATGTAGTCGCGATCCATCTGGCGTTCATACGTGCGATCGCGCATCGCGATACGGGCCATCAGCGTGTCCACCCGGGCTCGCAGATAGATGACCAGATCGGGAGCTCTGACCTTCTCGGAAAGCGCCTCGTAGAGCCGATCATACATCGCCAGCTCATCGGCACTGTTGATGTTGAGATGAGCAAAGAGCCGATCCTTCTCGAAGAAATAATCAGTTAGCAGTGGGCCCCGCTGAAGGCGCGCAGTCGTTGTCTGCTGCTGCTGATAGCGGCTGAGCAGAAAAAAGAGCTGCGTCTGAAATGCGTAGCGAGAGCGGTCGGCGTAGAAATCGGAGAGAAAGGGGTTCGCGTCAAAGGCCTCAAGCATCGTCTCGGCCTTAAAGGCCGAGCGTAGCAATCGAGCTAGGGTGGTTTTACCAACGCCAATGACGCCCTCAATGGCAATATACGGATAATCGGTTGTGATGCTCAATACCTTATCCCCTCCGACAACCACACGGCACGGATCCTATACCCGTCTCCCTCTAGCATAGCGGCGAGCATCCGGCTGTCAACGAATGGTGGTTCTGTGCGCGCAGCGATGCACGCCGATGCCCCTGCCTATCGCGGTCTCAGATATCCTCGGCAGCGGCAGTCCCGGCAAGGTATCCACTGGTGAAAGCTGCCTGGAGATTAAAACCCCCAGTATCCGCCGCCAAGTCCAGAAGCTCACCCACAATATGCAGGCCTTCGATCCGCCGCGACTCGAAGGTGACCGGGTCGATTTCATCAAGCGCAACCCCGCCGGCAGTAACCATTCCTGAAGCGAGGGGCAACGAACCGGAGATGGTCCAGCGGAAATCTTTCAGCAACCTCGCGATATCCGCTCGCTCCTCGGCACGAATGCGATGTACCTCACGCTGCGACTCCACAACGCTCAGCTCAGCAAGGACGTCAGCCAAAGCACTAGGTATCCAGCCCCTGAGCAGGGTGCGCAGATGCTGGTGGGAATGGTCTTCGAACTCACGCTGCAGCCGAAGATGAACCTCCTCGACATCCATACCCGGTTTCAGGTCGATGGACAAGATTACCTCCCTGCCAGCCCTCAGCGCCGCCACGACAGCCATCGAGGCAGAAAGAATGAGCGGGCCGGAAACACCGAAATGGGTGAAGAGCATTTCCCCCGTATCGGGCAACGGGTAGGGAATTCGAAGCGGGCGTTCGCGGCCCCGGGCATCGCGGGCCAGAAAACGACAGTGCACGTTGCGCAGGCTGACACCCTGCAACGTCTTAGCCAACGATCGCTCGACGACGGTCAGAGGCACCAGGGCTGGCTGCAACGGAACAATGGTGTGGCCCAGCTCCTGCGCCATCACGTAGCCGTGGCCTGTAGAACCAGTAGCCGGCCAGGAAGCCCCCCCTGTGGCCAGGACCACACGGTGCCCCGGTAGCGAAACACCGTCCTGAAGCACCACGCCCTCAACACGACTCTGCGGAGCCACGACCTGCTGCACCTCAGCGCGGTACCGTAGCTCGGCCCCGTGCGCGACGGCATAGCGCAGCAGCGCATCCCGAACGTCTGCCGCCTCCCCTGATGCTGGAAAGATGCGTCCACCGCGCTCGGTCTGGGTCGCCACCCCGTATCGAGCCAGCAGCTCAAGGAGGTCCTCGCGAAAAAAGCGATGGTAGGCATTGCGGAGAAATCGACCGTTACGCCCATAATAGTGGAGAAACTGTGACAGGGGCGCGGCATTGGTGACATTGCAGCGACCCTTACCGCTGACGAGGATTTTTCTGCCGGGCTCCGTCATCTTCTCCAGAAGGAGCACGCTGGCCCCGACCTCCGCAGCCCGACCAGCGGCGATCAGCCCGGCAGCACCTCCGCCTACTACGAGCACCCGCTCACCCGTCTCTGATCTAGCTGCCATCCGGTTCCACACGCCCGAGGCCCAGTAAAATGAGCCGTAGTGAGACAGTTTCGCTGCGATTGGCAATGCCGTACAAGGTCCCGGCCTCCACCAATGCCGCATCGCAAGGCCGCAGGGGGCGAGCGATCACTGGGCTACCGGGAGTCGAACGGTGAGTGAGCATCCCGCATCCTTCGGTGATGTAGAGCACGATGTCGATGTCGGCCTGGGTTGTCTGGCCCGTGGAGGCATCTGGAAGCAGCTCGACATCCTGCATAAAGCGAAAGACGCGGTCTCGCAGCAAGCCTTCGAGGGTGCCCGGCTGCTCGCTGAAGAGCCAGCGCACAATGGTTGACCCAGCACCGTGCCAGGGCTCCGGCATATCCAGAGCAGGGTTAAGGGGAGAGTAGATCACGCGCTTGGTGTTCAGCGCGCGCTTATAAACTACACCTGCCGCGCGATCGTGGGGTGCACGGTTGATGTTTGCCGCCGCCTCGGGCTGATGGAACTCCTCTGCCGATATGGGCTCAGGTTCCCAGGACCGTTCGTCGTCCGTCAAAGTTCCTCCCGTCTCAGCCGGTGCGCTCAGGACGCACGACGGCGACTCATCATTCCACCACGACGTTGGTGACGTACAGCGACAATCTCGGCAAGGATCGACAGCGCGATATGGGCCGGGTCTTTGCCCCCAATATCCAATCCCACTGGGCCATAGATCCGCTCCAGATCACTCTCTTTGAACCCTACACTTACCAGCTCCTCCCGCCGAGCCGCCTGGGTCTGACGGCTGCCGAGGAAGCCGATGTAAAAAGCCTCACTCTGCAGGGTCACGGTCAACGCCGGAACGTCAAACTTGGGATCGTGAAACAGGACGACGACGGCGTGTCCTGGCCCGAAATCCGATGGCTCGAAGACGTCCTGTGGCCACCCAAACCTCAGGTCCACATCGGGGAAGCGCGCCTCCTGAAGAAAGGTACGCCGGGCATCGCTCACGATGACCTCGAAGTTGATAGCTTTCGCCAGAGCAGCCAACGACGCGCCAATATCGGTGGCGCCAAAAATCACCAACACGGGCGGCGGTGCAATCACCTCGATCAGCACATCGCCCTGGGAGTAAGTGTGCGTCTTGGCATAAGGGCCGGGCCACTTCTCCGCGATATCCATCAAGACCTGCCCGTCTAGATCCGGATTGCCCAAAGTGCCCAAGGTCTCTCCATCCGCCCGATGCAGTAGATGCGCGGGCCGATCGGTCAGTGAAGCGAAACCTACCGGGCGCCGAGCCTCGATCTCCTCAATGAGCCGACCGTAGAGTTCGTCCCACCGCTCGACCATGATGTCAAGGGAGCCCCCACAGGCCAAGCCGACCTCCCAGGCTTGTTCATCGCTGATGCCGTAAGTCGGTCGCCGCAGAGGAGCGGTGCCACTCAGCAGCCCTTCCATCTCCGCGATGACGTCACCATCTACGCAGCCGCTGCTCACTGAGCCCGCCACATCACCTTCTGCGGTGATCGCCATCCGCGTGCCCGTCGGGCGCAGCGACGACCCTTTGGTCTCGAGGATCGTCGCTAACACGATCCCGGTCTTACCAGCCTGCTGCCAGCGCTTCAGATCCTGGACAATGTCTTTCATAGGGCCACCCCCTCAGTCGTGCTCGTGAGGCTCACGCATTTCACTGCCATTTCGCTGCCGACCGTGCCATCTTCGTGTCCGCACGGTGCCATTAGCCAGAATCCTGACGACCTCGAAGCGCACCCGCCCATCTGCAACCGCGTCGGCAACGCGACGCTGCTCGCGTGTCAGGGTGGATCTACCGCGCTTGATGTCCAGGATCACAATCTCCAGATCGTGACCATCGGTGTAATTGTCCTTGCACGCACTGTAGCCGTCAAATACGATATAGTCCACAGGATCACCTAGGAACCGGGCGTCAGCAGGCCAATAAGTGAAGCCCGGAAGCATTGGGGCAACCTGCTCGGCCATCTTGCCCTTCAGTACGGCGCGGCTGCGATCGACCGTTGCCCGGGTGGCTTGCGCTATGTCAGTACGCTTTTGCTCCTCAAGACTGCGAATCTGCGCCTCATACGCTCGAACGATGCGCGCCCGCTCCGTCTCCGCCTGCGCCGCCAACGTCGCAGCTATCTCATCCCGGAGCGCCTCACGATCGCCGCGCCCGCGATCACGCGAGAGCCAGACAGAAAGGGCCACGCCCAGAACAATGCCGACGAGCACCAGGAGAATCTCCATAGACTAGCGCCGTTTTCCAGTGCGCTGAGCGAGGGATGAGCAACAGGAGCCACCCATAACCCGGACCTAGGCCTCGTCCCAGAAACGAGGAGAGCGCCTGACAAAACTGCCGCCTCCCCGTTGGGCCACAAACTCACCATCGCGGACCAAGAACTCCCCGCGCCGCAGGGTGCTCACGACCTTTCCCTTAGTCCTCCAGCCCTCAAAAGGACTATACCCAGCAACCATATGCAACGCATCGGCAGCAACAAAACCCTCGGCCGCCGGGTCAAAGAGCACCAGATCGGCATCGGATCCCGGCTGAAGAGCCCCCTTCTGTGGCCAGAGATTGTAGATCTGCGCCGGGTTCACAGACATCACCCGCACCAGGTCCGACCAGTCGATCCGTCCCTCGGCCACGCCGTAGGTAGCGATCAGCGGGAGGAGCGTCTCGGTTCCCGGTAATCCCCCAGGCGTCTTCGTGAAGTTGTTGAACGCCAGCTTCTGAGCCTTTCTGTAGTCGCAGTGATCGGTGACCAGCATATCGATCTCACCGGCAGAGAGCAAGTCCCACAAGGCCTCTTTCTCAGTTGGCGGGCGTAGGGGCGGCTGAAGAATATACCGCCAGGCCTCACTCTGATATAGAGTGTCGTCGAGAAGTAGATATTGGGGTGTCGTCTCCGAAAAAGCGACCTGACCGGTCTCCCGCGCCTCGGCAGCCATCGCGGAGGTCAAGGCCGTGGAGGCGTGGGCAATCACCACGGCAGCGCCAGCGGCCTTGGCCAGTAGCAGGACCCGAGCCGTTGCTTCCTGCTCAGCGAGCGGCGGACGCGAGGCCCCATGAAAAGCCCACTGGGTGTGCCCCGCTTGCACCAATAGTTCGTTCTGAGCAGTGACGAGGGAGTCATTCTCACAATGTACCAGACTCGTCAGACCATAGCGCGCGGCGGAATCGAAGAGCCGCAGCAGATCTGCATCAGCAGCATAATAGATCGGGCGGTAAGTCGTGTAGAGCTTAATGCTCTGAATCCCCAACTCGGGAAGCAGACCGAGCTGCTCTTCTTCGCCGACCGGAAGGTCGGTCACCATCATATGGAACGCATAGTCGATCACCGAATCCGCTGCTTCCTGCAGGCGCAAGTCTAAGGCTTGATCGAAGCGCTGTCCCTCAAACTGTGTAGCAAAGTCGACCACGGTCGTAATGCCACCAAAAGCCGCCGCACGGCTCCCCTCCAACCAGCCATCGGCTGTCTGATAGAGACCCGTATCAAGTTGAATGTGGGTGTGGGCGTCGATGATGCCCGGCAGCACCAGAAGACCATCGGCGTTCACGACCTCGGCGCCCTCAAACTGTGGCAGATCCGTGCCGATAGCCTGAATCGTCTCACCCGAGATCAAAACGTCTGCCGGGAAGCGCGTCTCGGCGGTGACGAGCGTCCCGTGGCGAATGAGCACTCTACGATCGATCACCTTTCACTTGGTTCCTCAAACTTCGTCAAAGCGTTGAGCACATCCCGGATGGAACACTGAGCTTCCAGGTTGGGCAGATGGCTCTGAGGAACCTTTTCCTTTCGTTGACTCTCCATCTGTCCCCTTCCCCCGTTGGCATGGCGGGGCCTCACCACCAGGACAAGTCAGGTCAATCCCCTGCTCGCTGCGCCTTTCTTCCAACAATTCTTCAGCTTGCTCTCGCTGCGGACCTAGAGACCTATCACGAATCCTGGTACTCGGCGGCCAAGTTCATAGCCTGCCGTATCGTGCACCGCAAATGGAGGCACACCTTGCAATGTTTATCCAGCCAATCACCGATGAGAAGGCCGGATTGACCTGCGTGACCGCCCCACCCTGTTGCTTCGCCTCCCTGACAATGGCACCAATGAACCAAGGGTGGGTGAAACTGCTGAAGATGCGATTAGGCCGATTGTGCTTGACGCACTAAAATCCGGTTTCGGGACAATGCCTCTAACCTCCAGGACACGGATCGGTTCAGCCGTTGACCTGGTAACAAATAAAAGAGCGCTAGCACGCCTCAAACCTCTCAACCTTCACGAGTATAGGTTCTCCTCCTACCACAATATAACCACCCCGATTATAAGCCAATCCGCGGCTTTGAGTAGGGGATCCCCAAAGGGATCAGGTATAATGAAGCTGTGAGCTATCGACCGAGAGGAATAGGCAAGGAACAACCCCAACACCGTGGCGTAGGCTGCTCCCGTCAACGTCAGGCTGCTGCCGCGGGGATGGCTGCCAGCGCTGGTGTGGCCATCCTCCTCACCTTCTGGCTCCGCATATGGCACATCAATGCCACCTCGCTATGGTACGACGAGATCTTCGTGCTGGTCCACGCCGAGCGGGGCCTGATCGAGGGAATGCGCGAGCTTTTCCTTAACGACAATGCGCTGCCACTCCACGGATTTCTGTTGGCGATGTGGGTTCAGGTCGCTGGCAGTGGCGAGTTTGCCGCGCGTTATCTCTCGGTCCTGCTGGGAACCATCACCGCCCCGCTGGTCTACCGGCTTAGCCGCGCGGTCTCCGGACGCAGAATTTCCGGCCTCGGAACGCTATTGGCCTACGCGACCCTGCCGATCTTCGTCTACTACAGCCAGGAGGTTCGGATGTACGCACTGGCTGTTCCATTGACCGTCGCGTTTGCTTGGAGCGGATGGCGACTTGTGACCGGCGGCAAGGCCGCCGGAGCCTACACCACGCTGGGTTTACTGATGCTGATGGCCCATCCCTACACGGGTCTGGCGTGGCTGGTGGTGGGCCTGTGGGGTACGCTCTGGATTTTGGCAGGTTATAGGATACCAGACGATCACGTGTTGCCGCTGCCCCGTCGCCAGCGATCTTGGTGGCACGCGAATCTCCTGCTGGTAACGCTAACGGTGCCGATACTGCTCTGGGCGCGCTGGCGCGTCGAGATCGATGCCACCGCAGTCTCAGCGATCCCAGTAGCGGCTATACAATGGATCCCGGTGTTCTTTGGAGTGGGCCAATATCTCGCCCAGCCCTGGAGCGGCGTTTTCGTCACCATCACCCTGCTGGCGATTCTGGCGACGCTGATCCTGTGTCTCAGCTCCGGATCCTGGCGCCAGGGACTCTGGCACCTCCTAGGGCTGAGCATACCGATCGCAGGCCTTTTTCTTCTGACCTCAATCAAGGCCAAATGGAGCGAACGATACCTAGTGCCCTCTTGGGGAATAGCACTGGTGGTCGCCGTGGGAAGTGGCTGGGAACTGCTACTCCAGCAAGACGCAGCCCACTGGAAAGCCCGGGCTCTGCGCGCACTGGGAGCTCTGTTGGCCCTTTCCTGGATCGGTTTGACGTTACCGGCGGTGGCACGGCAAGCTGAAGGGACCTGGGCCATAGCGCTGCGCGATGAATGGCGGCCCCGGCCCGATTTTAGAGAAACAGCCCGCTACATTTCAGAGCACGATGACCCAGCGGACGCCATCGTCGTGGTCGGCGGTCACGCCTCCGCGACCCTTGGCTATTACTACGATGGGCCCGCCCATCTCTTTGGACTGCCCTTCGACACCCAAATCTTGGACAAGCGGCGCATCGTGGACCTACAGTCACTAGAGGTCCTGGCGCGAGAGACCGAGGGCGCTCAGCGTCTCTGGCTCGTGCTGTGGCAGGATCACCTTGCCGATCCAACAGGCCTAATCCAAAGCGTGCTCGTGGAGAGATGCCGCCGCCTTCCAGTATACACAAACCCGATCAACGTGGGCCTGTTGCTCTTTGATCTCGACCGCTGCCGACCCTTGGACCGCATGGCCGACCCAGCAGTGGTCCTGGAAATTCCTTTTCAGGCGCCGATTCGGCTTCTCGGATATGACGTCATCCGAACCGACGAAACCTGGGAGGTGAACCTATGGTGGGAAGCGTTAGGCCCTCTCTCTGAAGACTACTCAGCCTTCGTCCATCTCACGGGGCCCGACGGCACCATCGTAGCCCAACATGATCGCCTCGCCGGTGCAGAGCACTATCCAACCGGCACCTGGTATCCGGGAGTCCGCCTGCGCAACCGTTTCTTCCTCGATGTGCCTGGGTCCGACTGCCCCAACTGCCGGCTACGCGTAGGACTCTACACTGCACGGGGCCGGCTCCTAGTGTTCGAAGGCCAAGACGCCATAGAGCTCGCTATTCCTTGAAAGATGTTGCCGCTCTGACCAGCGCTTGAAATCGAGGATGGTCCCGAATCAGCGCGAAGTCACTGTCCCGCACCGCCATCGCACGATAGCCCTCGCGCAACGCGACAGCCCGTGCCAGCCAGGTGCACGCTGGCTCCACATCCTCAATCAGCGCTGCAGCACACGCCGCATTGTAGTAGGGCGTTGCCCAATCAGGTTCTAGCGCCATCGCCCGCTGATACGCTTCAAGCGCCTCAGGATAGGCCTCGATACGCACATAGAGCAATCCCCGATTGTTGTGGGCTAACGCATAGCGCGGACGTAACTCAAGGGCCTGCTCGTAGTCGGCAAGTGCCTCGGTGTAGTGTCCCAGCCGCGCATAGGCCTGACCTCGGTGATTATAGGTAACGGCACGTTCAGGATCGAGGGCAATTGCCCGATTGTAGTCACGCAGCGCTTCAGGATAGTTACCCTGTTCGGCATAAGCGATCCCGCGATTCAGATGAAGCTCAGCGCGGGCTGGCGCCTTGTCCAGGGCCTCAGTGTAGTCGGCAATGGCACGCTCATAGTCGCCAAGCCGCAGATGCGCGTTGCCGCAATCATAGTGGATCTCCACCATCCCCGGGTCAAGCTGGAGGGCAGCGTCATAATCACGGAGCGCTTGATCGAACACACCTTTGCGAAAGTATAGGAGACCGCGCTGCCGGTAAGCCTGCACTTGATCGGGTGCCAGTTCGATGGCGCGGGTGCAATCGGCAATGGCGCTGTCCAGCGCACCCAACGCCGCATAGGCGAGCCCGCGATTGTAGTAGGCGGCCACATACTTCGGATTAAGGGACAGTGCCCGATCGTAGGCCTGAATGGCAGCATCATAGTCGCCAGCATCCAGGCGGGCATTGGCATCCGTACAATACTGGACGGCTGCGTCGGCATCGGACGGCTGTGGAGCGGGCGACGCGACTCCAGTCGGATCTCCCGCTTCAGGGGCGCCTGCTGCGCGCTGAGACGCTGTCTCAGCCGAAGCCTGGGCCGTTCGGTCGGTCTCTGCCGATGATAGGGTCACGGCTTCGGGAGGGAGATCACACACCGTCTCCATCTCGACCGGCGACACCTCCTTCAACACCTTCTCATCCTCAGGCTCCAGCGGAAAAGCGTGGGGTTCCGGCTCCAGGGGCAACGCCAGTCGTGCAGCAACGAGGTGGTGCAATGAGCGCAGCAGCTTCCTGACCTCCGCATCCCACAACTCCCCGCGCAAGAGGTCCTCTACAGACGCCAGGGCAGCTTCCCACTCTCGGTTGACCAGCGCTTGCCATCCCCGCTGGACCACCTCAGCCCAGCCGCGGACCGCCATCCGACCCGCATCGACCTGAGCGGCGTCCCCCCAGATGTCGGCGACAACGCCGGCCCAAGGATAAAACTCACGGATACCTCGCGCAAAGTGTTCCAGCGCCAGGTTCAGTGCGGCATCCTCCTCGCCGATGAGCAGCGCATAATAGAGGGCCTCTTGCGCATCGCGACGCCAGGCCGGATCCAGATAGCGAGGCTTCGAACCGTGGAGTTCCAGACGTTGTCGATGGTAGGCGTAGAGCGTCCGCTGGGCCGCGCTCCAGGTAGAACCCAGTTCCAGCCGCGCAATTTCCCGAATCTGAGGAGTCAAGTCCGGGCGAAATCGCCATGCCGAACCAACCTGTTCGATCAGAGGCGTACGCCCCAGCCAGATATCCATATGCTCGATGGCATCCTCTCCGAGCAGGACCGCGAGGACATCTTCATCCAGCCAGCGGGCGGCAGCGCTCCTCAAGACGGCGGCCCGCAGGACCGGATCGAGACCGTCGATATAGTTGACCAACGGCGAGCTCTCGCCGCCGGTGGAGGATAGATCTTCGGCGCCAAGTGCCAGCAGGACAAGTTGCAGCGGGTTACCCCTCGACAGCGCCACCCTGGCCGCCGCGGCAGCAGCGTCAACCATATCGTAGCGCCGGAGCAGAGCACGACTCTCCCGGTTCTTCAGAGCCTGCAGGTCGAAGGAGGCCGTGATCGTTGCCAAGGGATCCCAACGTGGCGATAGCGGCGTACGGGTGGCCAGCACCACCCAGATGTTCGTACTCAACTGCCCACCGGTCAGAAGTTCAAGTAACCAATTCTCAATGTAGGGGGAGCCAGAGGCCCGAGCTAGGGCCTGCCAGTCATCAAGACAGAGCACGATACGGCGCACCACCGCCCACGCATTCAGATCCTGAACGAATCGCTCGGTGAGCGTCTCAACGAAACGCCGCATCAGCGCAGCGCGTCGCAGAGGGAAGACACTGGTGAGATAGGCGTCCCAGGCACGCGAAGCCCACTCGTCCTCGTCCATCACGCCACCCAGAAGGTCCCAGGGCCGGCCGGGAGCCTCAGCGTCACGTTCGAGCGTTTGTAGCCCCTCCCAGTAGTCACGATACACTTCCCGGAAGGTCGTTAACGGCATCCCGGCAGCCGCCAGCTGATCAGCTAGCGTTGACATCGCCTGGAGCACCGCAAACTGCTGGCCAACCTGCACATCCCACCGCGTCACCAGTGCCGACATCACACCGTGCTCGCGGGCGATGGTCCGATATTGGGCGATCAGCGCGCTCTTGCCGATGCCAGGAGGACCTTGGAGGACGAAGAGCAGAGCCTGAGGGATCGTGTAGAGGTAGTTCAGGCGAAACCGGTCGAGCTCACGGTGACGCCCGATGAACCGCTGTCCGGCACGCCGATTGAGGAGATCCTCCCAGGTAGTGGCTCTCTCATTCATCCTCCCGCCTCCCTAATTGAGGACACGCTGGCGTTCTGCCAACGTCAGCATAGCCTATGTGCCTTCTTGCCACGAAGCCAGATAGGCCTTCTGCTCCTCGGTGAGTTCGTCGATCTTGATGCCCATTGCCTGCAGCTTAAGCTCGGCAATCGCCTCATCGATTGCGTCGGGAACGGCATAAACCCGGTTCTCCAACGCCTCAGAGTGCGAGAGCATATACTCGGCACTCAGCGCCTGGTTGGCAAAGGACATATCCATCACGGTGCTCGGATGACCTTCGGCGGCACCAAGATTCACCAGACGTCCATCGGCCAATACGTTGATGCACCGCCCATCAGGCAGTCGATATTCCTTGACGAAAGGACGGATCACGCGGGGTTCGGCGACCGCCATCTCGGCCAAAGCGTCCAAGTTCAACTCGACGTTGAAGTGTCCAGAGTTACAGACGATGGCGCCATCCTTCATCGCCCCAAAGTGGTGGCGATCGATCACGTTGATGTCGCCAGTTGAGGTAACAAATACGTCACCGATCGGCGCAGCCTCAATCATCGGCATAACCCGGAAGCCGTCCATGACGGCCTCCAGAGCTTTGAGAGGGTCGACCTCCGTGACAATCACGTTGGCCCCCATCCCCTTGGCGCGCATCGCAATGCCTCGGCTGCACCATCCATAGCCACCGACCACCATCGTCTTGCCCGCCAGCAGCACATTGGTCGCACGGATGATGCCGTCAATCGTGGATTGGCCGGTCCCGTAACGATTATCGAAGAGGTGTTTGGTGAGCGCGTCGTTGACCGCAATGATCGGATACTCCAGGGCGCCTTCGTGGGCCATGGCCCGAAGGCGAATCACACCAGTGGTGGTCTCCTCGGTCCCCCCAATGACGTTGCCGAGAATCTCACGCCGATTCTTGTGCAGGATACTTACGAGATCCGCGCCATCGTCCATCGTCAGGTGCGGCTTGTGGTCCAGTGCAGCGTGAATATGTTCGTAATAGGTCTCGTCATCCTCACCCTTGACGGCATAGACGGGTATCTCATCGTACGTAACCAGGGCCGCCGCCACGTCATCCTGGGTGCTGAGCGGATTGCTAGCGACCAGCACCAGATCGGCCCCCCCAGCGGCCAGCGTTCGTGCCAGCATTCCCGTCTCTGTTGTGACGTGCAGACAAGCTGACATACGCACGCCGTCGAAAGGTCGCTCCTGGCCCAGCCGCTGACGAATCTGGCGTAATACCGGCATCTCACGCTCAGCCCACTCCATCCGCAAGCGCCCTGACGGCGCTAGATCCAGATCCTTGACATGATGCTTCATGTGAACCACTCCTTCTGCTTTGTTAGGTAAACTGATCTTTAGGGTACAGCGTACCCGGAATCCAAAACCGCACAAGAGCGCCCTTTCAAGGCGCAACCAACCTGCCAATTTACCGTGTCAGACAACGAATGCCGTCAGCGCCTCCGTGGCCTCATCCTCACCAAAGGCAGCCTGATAGCGCGTCAGAAACGTCTGCAGGGTGAACTGATGGGCTTGGGGCCCCTTGGTCTCCAGCACGTAGACGGCGGCGACACTACCGAGGCGCCCACAGGCAGCCCAGGGCAATCCCAACGCTAAGCCCTTGATGAAGCCTGCACGGAAGGCGTCCCCGACCCCGGTCGGGTCAGCGATGCGCGCCGGCGTCGCTGACGGAATCCTGATCTCCTCTTCGCGGTCCTCACCGGCCCAGATGACGGCACCTTCCTCACCCAGCGTAACCACCACAGCGCGCTTCACGGCTTGGCGAATCGCCGAAGCGCTCATCCCGGTACGATCCTTCAGCAACTCATACTCGTAATCGTTGACGATCAGAATGTCGGCACCAACGACCCCCTGGCGCAGGGAGGCCGCCGTGGCCCGCACCACTTGCTGGCTCGGATCGTAGATATACGGAATCCCTAACGCGCGGCACTCCTCAGGATACTTGTCCATCGCCTCCGGATCGTTAGGAGAGACAATTGTCAGATCCACAGGCGTCTCAAAGTCGTGGAAGGAGAGCACCTTAGCATAGGCCATCGCGCCAGTGTAGAAGCTGGCAATCTGATTCAGGCTCTCGTCGGTTGTGACGAAGAAGGAAGCGGTGAAGACATTGGGGATCTCCCGAATCGACGAGGTGTCGACGCCGTGGTCCTCCAACCAAGCTCGATATGCCGGGAAATCCTCTCCGGCGGTGGCCATCACAACCGGGCGCTCGCCCAACAGCGCCAGCGTATAGGCGATGTTAGGGGCACAGCCCCCCCGTTGCTTTACCATGTCGTCCACCAAAAAGCTAAGGCTGAGCTTCTGGATCCGTTCGGGCTTCACATGGTCCAGGAAGTTGCCCGGAAAGTGCATCAAGTAATCAAAAGCAATCGAACCGGTGATCACGATGTGCATCAGACGCTCCTTTCATCAATGACCTGATTCATGGGCAGCAATCGATCTCGCACAATGATCCGCAGGGCCCACAGGCCATCCCACGGCCGGATCTTCTTACCCTCCGCAACAGTGCGTGGCTTGTAACTGATGGGCACCTCGGCAATCTCATATCCGGCTCGCAGCAGCTTGCCCGGCAGCTCAAAATCCAGGTCAAATCCGCTGCCCGTCAGCCTCAAAGATTTGAGCACATCGGTGCGCACCATCTTGGAGGCGGTGGCTACATCGGTGAGTTGCGCACCATATAAGAGGTTGGTCAACGCCGTCAGAAGCCGTACGCCCCAGTAGTTAGCGACGTACTGATAGATCGCCCGCCCGCCCAGCGTACGGGATCCAAAAACCGCGACGGGGGCCCGTTCCTCTACGCAGGTCAGGAATTTAGGATAGTCATTAGGATCGTACTCGAAATCCGCATCCTGAATGAAGACGTAATCGCCGTCGCAGTAGGGAATCGCGGTGCGAATCGAAGTGCCTTTACCCAAGTTCTGGGGCTGAAAGATCACGCGTATATCTGGAGCATCAGTGCGGCACAGCAGCTCTCGAGTCCCATCGGTCGAGGCATTGTCGACAACGATGATCTCGCGGTGCCAACCGGGAAGCAACGGGGCCCGCCGGACACGATCCAACACCGGAAGAATCGTCTCTTTCTCATTATAGACACAGATCACGATGGAGAGCTTCAGCATGCGGAAGGCTCGCGGCAAGAAGGATGGAAGGTGAGCATACGGCAGGCTATATCCACTGGGCCATAAAATCTTGGAAAACCTGGAGCACGTAGTCCAGCCGCGCCTCGTCTATGCCGGGATAGGTACCGATGAACAAGGCAGACTTAAGCACACGATTGGTCTCGACCAGCGGCGTCGCAATGCGGTGTTGGATGTCACGGTAGCCCGGCTGATGCAGAATATTGCCGGCAAACAGATAACGGGTCTCGACTTTGTGCTCCCGAAGATAGGTGTTCAAATCCTGACGGGTGAACGGTGCCGTTTCCCGTACGGCAATGGTAAACGCAAACCAAGCCGGATCGGCCTTCGGGCTCCAGGAGGGCAGAACCAGCACCTCTTCATACGCCTTTAGATCATTATAAAGGACCTGGAAGTTGCGTTTGCGCGTCCAAGCAAATTCGGGCAGCTTTGCCAATTGCGGGATCCCAATAGCAGCTTGGATGTCAGTCATCTTCAGGTTATAGCCGATTTCCGTGAAATAGTAACGATGATCGTACGGCTCGTTCAGGCCAGGGATCTCCCAGTCAAAACGGCGCTTGCATTCCCCCCCGGCAGTACTCTGATGATCACACCAACAGTCCCGACCCCAGTCACGAATTGCGTGCGCGATATGGTGGAGCTTCGCGCTATTCGTTCCCACAGCGCCCCCCTCTCCGGTGGTTATGTGGTGCGCGGGGTAGAAGCTGAAGGTCGAAAGATCGCCAAACGCGCCGCAGGGGATGCCATCGAAGGTGCTTCCTAGAGCATCGCAGGTGTCCTCAACGACATAGAGATTATGTGTGGCCGCGAAGCTGGTCACCACATCCATCTCCACCGGATTACCAAGGATATGCGGCACGAAGATGACGCGGGTACGCTCCGAGACGGCGGACTCCAGAAGGTCAACGTCGATGTTATAAGTGCCCAGCTTGCAGTCAACGAAGACCGGGACGAGACCGTTCTGCACAATGGGCGCGACCGTAGTCGGAAAGGTAGCCGCAGGCGTGATCACCTCGTCGCCGGGCTCCAATGGACAGTCAAGCTGCCTGGAGCGCAACGTCGTCAGCGCCACCAAGTTCGCCGATGACCCAGAGTTCACCGTTAATACGTGGGCGAGGCCCAGGTACTGGGCAAGTGAGGCTGAGAAGTCCGCTGCCCGGGGGCCATCTGTGAGCCAAAAATCGAGGATGGCATCAACGGCGCTCTGTAACTCAGCCTCGTCGTAGACCCTGCCGCCGTAATTAACAAAGGAAGTGCCGGGCACGAACGGCCGATCTTGATGGGCAAGGCGATAGTATTCACCCACTTTAGCGAGAATCTCACCCTTCAACTTCAAGATACGGGCATCATCTGACATACCTATCCTCCAGCCGCTGTGCAGTTGAACGGATCCGTTTGAAGCTCATGTTCCCCATGAAGAAGACTCTGGCTGACAGCGTCATCGCCCGCAGGTCTTTATCAGCCGCGATCCGGTCCTTGGGAGACAGGAGTAGAGGCTGTGAGTCCAAGGTGGGTGGCGTACCAACCAATCGTCTCCTGCAAGGCCTCAGCCCGCGTGTAACTGGGCTGCCATCCGATAGCTTTCCGGAGCTTGGTGCTGTCTAGATACTGATCCTGAATCTCATTCTGCACCTCATCTAGCACCACCGGCGCCAGCTCTGGTCGACCTACTTGGTCAAGGATCAGGCGTGTCATCTCCAGAACAGTCATCGGGGCGTCGGTGCTACAGTTAAAAGCCTGACCGTGAAACTCTTGCCGGTCCAAGGCCTGCGCTAACATAAGATAAGCCTGCACCGCATCTCGGACGTAAAGATAGTCACGCATAAAAGTGCCATCGGACCGGATGACTGGCGGTTGCCCCTGTAACGCGCTACGGATAGTCCCGGGAATAAGGCGGTTCCAATTGAGGTCGCCGCCGCCATAGAGGTTCGCACAGCGGGTGATGCCGATCGGCAGGCCATAGGTCACCGAATAGGCTTGAGCGAGAAGATCGGCAGCGCTCTTTGATACATCGTAGGGATGCTGGCCTTTTAACGGCATATCCTCGGTGTAGGGCAGCGCGGGCTGCGTGCCGTAGGCTTTGTCGCTAGAAGCGATCACAATGCGACACACAGTTGGAGAGCGCCGTGCAGCTTCTAGAGTGACCCACGTCCCCCGGATGTTGGACTCGAAAGTTGAAAGCGGCGCGCGATTGGCGATCCCCACAATCGTCTGGGCAGCGAGATGGAAAATTGTCTCAATCTCATATTCGTTGATAGCCCGCTCCAACGTTGCATACTCGGTCACATCACCGTGAACCACCCTAATGTGCTGAAGGGTGCCAGAACAAACCAGTTGAGACTGCGGCACCTCATCGCGAATAAGACCCACCACCAGCGCACCCGCAGAAACCAGCGCCTGAGAAAGCCACGATCCAAGCAGCCCCGTGCATCCCGTCACCAGGACCGGTCGCTCATACCAGAACGTCAATTTAGCCAGGGTCTCCGTACCGGCACCTTCCGCCGAGCTCACCAGATCCTCCAGGGCGCGGCCTCGTCCCAGTAGGTGTTCAGCTCCTGGGCTTCCTTGAAAGTGTCCATCGCGCGCCAGAAGCCACGGTGGTGGTAGACTGCCAACTCACCATCTGCCGCCAGCCTGCGCAACGGCTCCTGCTCCAGATCCACATCGTCATCGCCCTCTAAATAGGCCAACACTCCGCGCTCGAAAACCATGAATCCGCCATTGATCAAAGCGTCGACCAAGGGTTTTTCCTGGAACCCTGTCACGCGTCCCCTGCCATCAGTCTGCAGTACGCCAAATCGCGAGAAGGCCTGCACACCGGTCAACGTCGCCAATGCCCCTGCCTGCTGATGATAACGCAGCAACGCGTGGAGATCGATATCGGCGACACCATCGCAATAGGTGACGAAAAACCGCTGACCCTGGACGTAGGGAGCTGCTTTACGCACCCGCGCGCCTTTCAGCGTCTCGAGTCCGGTCTCAACAAAGGTGATCCGCCATCCCGCTGCGTCATTGGGGCTTAAGTAGGTGCTGCCGCCGTTGCCCAGCTCGAGAGTGAAGTCCCGACTGCGCCAATCGTACTCCAAAAAGTACCGCTTGATCAAATCGCCGCCGTAGCCCAGGGCAAGGACAAAACGCTTGAACCCCTGTGCAGCGTAGATCTTCATCACGTGCCACAGAATCGGCCGGTCGCCAATCTCCACTAACGGTTTGGGAATGGTACGGTTCCCCATGCGTGTTCCTTTGCCACCGCACAGGATGATGACGGGCACATCAGTGTCGATCATTAGATTCCTTCCCCTGTCAGCCCCGCACCTTGTCCTGTGTCGGCGCTGGGTTGGACTTGCCGTGGTTCGCGACAGCGGATGCTTACCCCATAACGCCCACCGCGACGAGCGGTGGGCGCAGGGCCAATGGTAGCACGGGCAAACATTTTGTCAACCGCCGCGAAGGCGAACAGGAACCACCCAACTGCTGCGCTAATGCAGGCGATAGGCGGAGCCGCCGATGAACTCGCGGATGTGCGAGGTAGGCGGTATGGTCGACTCATCCTCCACGGGGATGAGGACCTGCAACAGACGATGCACCCGCTCGGCTCTCAAGTAGGCATCCATACGGTTGGGATTGCCTTCGTAATCCCGCACCCATCGGGAAAAATCCGCGAAAAGTCGGGCGCGCATCACGGGCAGCTCGTAGGGGGTGGCACTGTTGACCACGTAGTCGGAAGTGTTGACATAGGGAATAATATGCCGCAGCTCGCTGCTGCGTACGTAATGCCAGTGCTCTAACGTCTGGCGTGGATCATACGCCCGCTCCCGTGCGTCGCGCACCATCCGGCGCATCAACCGCAGATCCGTGAAGCGTATGTACTGGTTATCTGGGCCCTTCATCTGCAGTAGCGTCTCAATGTAGAGCTTGAACTTCTGCACTGAGGGTATAGCCTCTGTCATTCCCTCATAGAGACCGTGCAGGCTGTCGATCAGGATCAGCTGATCGTCACGCACCTGGAGCAGCGTTGCATCGGGGCGACGCCTGCCAGTCTTGAAGTCGTAGAAGGGCAGTAGCACCTCTTCACCGGCGATCAAACGCTGAAGGTGCTCGTTGATCAACGCCAGGTCTAAGGCTTGCGGAGTCTCGAAATCGTAGTCACCATACTCGTCTCGGGGATGCATCTCCAGATCGAAGAAGTAGTTGTCGATGTTCAGCTCAACTAGACTGAGCCCTGCCTGGCGGAGGCGCTCTCCAAGCTTGACCGTCGTGGTGGTCTTGTTGGACGAAGAGGGACCGGCGATAATCACGATCCGCACAGTGTCCCGACGCCCCAAGATCTTCGTCGCAGCGTCGTCCACATCCTGCTCGTAGGCCCGATCAGACTCGCGAACGATGTCAACGTATTCACCCTTCGCTATGCGTTCGTTGAGTCGATAGATATTGTGCACGTTGTGCTCAACCGCCCAGTTCAGGACCTCCCAGAGTTTCCGGTAAGGGATGTTCTCAGGGTCGCGTTGGGACTTACCCTCTCGGCGCCGCTCACGCCGGATGGCCCGCTCCTGACGATAAAGAATATATGCCTTGGCTGTCCGAGCGTGCCCATTCTCAATCAGCACTTTCTCCACGAAGTCCTGGATCTCCTCAACAGTGGGAATTTGATCGCCGGTGCAGTTCTGCTCCAAAATGTCCACGACCTGATCGGAGAGCCTTTCTGCAGTGGCCCGGTCACGACCGCCCACAGCCACAGCAGCTCGGTAGATGGCGTTGGTAATACGCTCCTGATTGAACGGGACCACAGCACCGTTGCGCTTGACGACCTGCGTAAGGCACTGTCGCATGGAGACCTCCTGTGCGTCCGTAGGTGTTTCGATATCTGACTACATTCTACCAGCCATCTCGGAAATCTACCACTTTTTGCTTTCAGATCCAGCAATGAAGAATCAAGGCAGCATCTGGGGCGGACCTGAGAGAAGCGGGGGATCGTCGGCTGGGAAGACGAGAGCTGCGGCAGGCAGACAGTAACCAGTCGTCGAATAACGAACACTGGTCAACCAGAGACAGTCTATGCGCTTGGACGGTGGATGCGCAGAGGAACGGAGAGGGTATCACGGCGGGGCAAAGCGAATCTGG
>PWVB01000325.1 GCA_003562365.1 Anaerolineae bacterium | reverse complement strand
GCTGGAGGAGGGACGCTGGGGCGAGAGCGGCGAGTGGCCTGGCAGTCAGCAGCCCCGTATCGTCATCGCGCAGAAGGCCGCCGAGGACCTCGGGGTCGCCGTGGGGGGCACGGTCACGCTGGAGCACCCCTACCGCGAGGGCCCGATCGCCTTTCGCACGATTAGCACAGACCTGCGCGTGACGGGCATCCACGACAACCCCGTCCGGGGCTTCGCCTACATCCCGCTCGAGGACGCTGCCTTCACCGGGCTCGACGGCCTGACCAACGCCCTCATGACGACACCCGGGGCGGACATGGACCGTGCTACGATTCGAGGCAAGCTCTTCGGCCATCAGGACGTGATCGCGATCAATGCCGTCGCCGAACTCACCGAGGGGTTCGATGATATGGAGAGAATGATGATCCCGATCATCCGCATTATGCAGGGCGGTGTGGTATTCATCGCTTTCCTTATCGCCCTCAACTCCACGAGCATCAACCTCGACGACCGCCGTCGCGAGGTAGCCACGATGTTCGCCTTTGGCACACCGCCGTGCGCCGTGACGTGGGTCCAGGTAGGCGAGAACGTGCTTCTGGGCCTCTTCGGCACGCTCATCGGCGGGGCATTGGGTTGGCTTATACTCAACGAGATGCTGGCTGCGCGTATGGAGGTCATGATGGAAGAGCTCGGCCTGCTGGTCACCATCGGACCGCTCTCGCTGGTGTCAGCCGTGCTGCTGGGCATCGGCACCATCGCGCTCACGCCGCTGCTCAGTGCACGCAAGCTGCACCGGATCGACATTCCCTCCACGCTAAGGGTGATTGAGTAAGGATGGCCAGAGATCGCCAGAGTATACTACAGTGGCCGTGTACCCAGGATCTGCCGACAAATGACAATCGCTTCATCACCCTGCCCGATGGCCGATCTGTGACCTACGCTGAATACGGCACGCCTGGAGGATTCCCGGTGCTCTTCTTCCATGGTGCGCCGTCATCCCGCCTGGAGCCGCTTATGTTGGGTGGGGATGCCTTTGGCGCTCTTGGTCTGCACGTTATTGCCCCTGACCGCCCCGGTATGGGCGGCTCCACCTATCAACCGGGACGCAGATTCGCCGACTATCCGCAAGACGTTGTCGACTTCGCGGAGGCGATGGAGCTCAATCGCTTCGCGGTACTGGGGAATTCGGGGGGCTGCCCCTATGTCCTGGCGTGCGCAGCCTCCATCCCGGAGAGGGTCCACGCCGCCGTCGTGGTATCGGGAGCCGCACGGATGGACTGGCCCGAGGCCGCGGAGAACCTGCCCCGGCAGCTGCGCCTCTTCTGGACCATCGCCCGGCGTGCGCCCTTTCTGCTTCCCGCCTTCCTCCTGGTCATGGTCAAGGCCTTAGACACGGCAAGCCCTGAGCGCACTCTCTCGCAACAGAAGAAGACTATGCCACCGTCGGACTACGCCGTATTATCACAACCGGGGCACCAGGAGGCGTTCGTCGCAACGCTGAAGGCCTCGATGGCCCAGGGTACCCGCGGAGCCACGTGGGAGCTGCGCCTCCACGTGGATGACTGGGGCCTGGGTCTGGACCGCATCGGCATACCGCTCCATTTCTTCCACGGAGATCAGGACCCGCAGGCGCCTCTTCCCGCGCTCCGGCGCCTGGTGAGCAGCCTGCCCACAGCCCGACTCGTCGTCTACCCCGGGGACGCCCATCTTTCCACCTTCGCCAACCATATCGACGAGATCGCAGCTGCGCTCACCGGCGGTACAACCAATCACGCCGACCACGCATCCGCGAAAGACTCTGGTTCGATCCAAGCGGTGTCCGATGCGCTACCGTAGACCCACGACCGGGGATTGGCTCAGGGCCGGATTCTACATCCTCCTGATGCCGGTTGCCACCGTCGTCGGCACCGTCTGGCTCAGTCAGTTCGAGCTAGCCGGCATGGTACTCTGGGGCGGCATCTTTGTCACCAGCCTGTACTTACTGGTCCGCTGGCACGCCGGGAAAACCGGTTACCGTTGTCCGGCGTGCGGGACGTTCTTCACAGGGACTTCTGGGCTTCGTTGTAAGCGGCCAACTTGTCCGGTTGCGCCGGCCTGCTATCCGATCCCTGTTCGTCGAGTCCGAGTTTTGCCCTGACTGCCTTTCAGCAGTCCGCTTCCTTGAGATTTCGCCTCACGACAGACACCCTTACCTCGCCTAACGGTGCCCATCGCCTAGGCACGCAGAGCGCTTTCACCTACCAGACACACGGCATGTCTAGCGCACCAAAAGTGCGCGGCGCACCGTTAACGGCGCGCCGCGCAAAACTCTGGCTTCAGTAGAATCCTACATCCTACTGGTTACGAATGGCGGCCTGGGCAGCCGAAAGACGAGCAACCGGGATGCGGAACGGGGAACAACTCACGTAGTCAAGCCCAACGCGATGACAGAAGTCAATCGACGTCGGCTCACCACCGTGCTCACCGCAGATACCGATCTCCAGATCAGGATTGGCGGCCCGTCCCTCTTCCACACACATCGCCACCAAGCGCCCCACCCCCTCTTGATCCAGCACCTGGAAAGGATTCTCGGGCAGAACACCCCGCTCAACGTACTCCAGCAGGAACTTACCCTCTGCATCATCACGACTGTACCCGTACGTCATCTGCGTCAAGTCATTGGTGCCGAAGGAGAAGAACTCCGCGTTTTTGGCGATCTCGCCCGCCGTCAGCGCTGCCCGCGGTACCTCGATCATGGTGCCAAAGATTGCCGGAACCTCGATACCTTCCTCCTGCATGACCTCTTCAGCAACAGCTTCAAGCTTCGAGCGCTCCAGCTGCAGCTCCGTCACAACGCCTACCAGCGGAATCATCACTTCAGGATGGACGTCAATGCCCCGCTTCGCGCAGCGGCAAGCAGCCTGGAAATAGGCACGCGTCTGCATCTCAGTCAGCCCTTTGTACATGATGCCTGCTCGGCAACCGCGCAGCCCCATCATGGGGTTGATCTCCCACATACCCTCAACGATTCGGAGCATCTTCTCCTTGGCGTCCAGCTCAGCACGCAACTCATCCAGTTCCTCAAAGCTGGTGGCACTGGCCAAAATCTCCATCTTGAGAGTGTAGACTTCCTCGAGCAACTCCTCGCGATTGGGCAGGAACTCGTGCATTGGGGGGTCGATCAACCGCATCATCACTGGTAGACCATCCATTGCCTCGAAGATACCCTCAAAGTCCTGCTCCTGGATAGGCAGCATCTCATCGAGCGCTTGCTCACGATCCTCATCCGTGTCTGCGGTGATCATGCTAACAACAGCATCGCGAGCTCGCTCGTCGAAGAACATATGCTCAGTGCGACACAGCCCAATCCCCTCCGCTCCAAAGTCCACTGAGCGGCGCGCATCAACGGGATAATCGGCATTGGTCCGCACACCCAAGGTGCGCACCTCATCAGCCCACGCCAGTAGAGTGACCAGATCCACCTGATCCTCGTATCGACTCTCAATCAGCGGGATCGCCCCGGCAAAGACTTCCCCGGTGAACCCATCAATGGAGATAACGTCGCCCTCCTTGACCACGAGACCGTCGGACGTAGTGAACTGTCGGCGACCTGGGTCTACGGAAATTTCACCACAGCCAGCGACGCAAGGTAGGTTGTTGCCACGCGCCACAACGGCGGCGTGCGATGTCGCCCCGCCTTTCTGCGTCAGCACCCCCTTGGAAGCCAGCATACCGGGAACATCGTCGGGCGCGGTCTCAGGGCGCACCAGGATCACGTCCTCGCCGTGTTCCGTCGCCATTTCCTGAGCGCGCGCAGCATTGAAGATAGCTCTACCGACAGCGGCCCCAGGAGAAGCGTTCAGACCCTGCGCTATCGGCGATTTCTGAGCCTCGGGATCAAAACCAGGACGCATCAGCTGTTCCACATGCCCGGGCTCAACCCGCATCAGCGCCTCTTCCTTATTGATGATCTGTTCCACAGTCAAGTCCACGGCAATCTTGACGTGAGCAGCGGCGGTCCGTTTGCCGGTCCGCGTCTGGAGCATCCAGAGCTTGCCCCGCTCTACCGTGAACTCCATGTCCTGCATATCGCGATAGTGCCGCTCAAGCATATCAACGATCTCTAAAAATTCCTGATAGACCTCCGGCATAAGCTCCTCAAGGCTAGGATAGCGCTTGGCGCGCACCTCCTCCGAGACACCCTGGCGTGCAGCCCACTCGCGCGAGCCCTCCAGGCTGATCTGCTGCGGCGTGCGGATACCCGCGACCACGTCCTCACCCTGTGCATTGACCAGGAACTCCCCATACAGGTACTCTGATTCACCCGTGCTGGGGCTGCGGCTGAAAGCAACACCAGTCGCGGAGTCGCTACCCATATTGCCAAAAACCATCGTGCATACGTTGACGGCTGTACCCCATCCGTGAGGGAGGCCCTCGTGGTCACGATAGGCGACGGCGCGGGGCGCATTCCAAGAGTCGAAGACCGCCTGAATCGAGAGAGACAGCTGCTTGTGGGGATCCGTGGGAAAGTCCTCATCGAATCGTTTCTTGTACATGCGCTTGTATTCATCAACCAGCGCCTTCAGACCATCGAGGCTAACCTCAGGATCTGTCTCAACGCCCTCTCGCTCTTTCAGCTCCTCGAGCTTTTCCTCAAAATACTGGCGGTCGTAGCCCATCACGATGTCGGAGAACATTGTGATGAACCGACGATAGGCGTCATAGGAAAACCATTCATTGTCAGTCAGTTCGGCCAAAGCGGCACGCGTCTCGTCATTGAGGCCAAGATTGAGAACGGTGTCCATCATCCCGGGCATCGACATCCTTCCGCCGGAGCGCACCGACACCAAGAGCGGATTCTCAGGATCTCCGAAGCCCTTGCCGGTCTGGGCCTCGATATCCTCCAGCGCCTCCAGGGTCTGCTCCCACATTCCAGCGGGAAACTCACCAGTGTCCATATAAGCAACACAGGCTTCGGTGGTGATGGTGAAGCTAGGCGGTACTGGAGCCCCCGCCGCGGTCATCGCCACCAACCCGGCCCCCTTGCCTCCAAAGACCTCTTTCATCTCATCGAGACTCGGTTCGTGGCCCAATACCTCCGCATATGCTTCCTTACCGTTTCGAGCTAAATAGACCCACTCTTTTTCCATTCTGGTCCCTCCGAATATATCGCTAGAGTCACACTTGGGTTAGTATACAATAAAGGTAGCAGGACGCAAGAAATCGCCGCGGCGTCATCGCGTGGCGTCCTGCACGTGGCTAGCCACCACGCGTCGCTGGAGCACATACCAGTCAGGCATACTCAGAAAACGATCGCTAGCGCTCATCAGCGGTCCGATCTGACCGCCATTGACCCTGGCGTCCATTCCGTGCGTGTAGACGGGCACGAAGAGCGGAAGCGCCGGTAACTCCTGCATAAACAGTTGCTGGAACTCATGGTAGAGCGCAAGCCGCTGATCGCGTTGGATGGTGGTGCGAGCTTGCTCAATCAGCTCGCTGATCCGCCTGTTCTGAAACCCTGCATAGTTCTGGCCCTGTCCCGGCAATGCCTGCGTCTCGTGCCAGAAGGGATAGGGATCAGGATCCCCAGGCAGGATCAGGCGAGCCAGGGCAATCTGATAGGTTCGAGATTCGAGGATGCCGCTGAGGGCCAAGGGGGGAACCGACTCGACGGTCACTGATATCCCGAGCCGCCCCCACTGATCGGATAGTGATCGAGCGATGGCTTGATCAACAGGATCGCTGGAAGCAACCAGCGTGAAGGCTAGAGGCTGCCCGGCGGCGTTCTGCAATCCATCGCCTGGCGTGCGGTACCAACCGGCCTCAGCCATCAACGCCGTTGCGCGCTCCAGATCGTAGTCGTAGGTGGGCACCCCATCCGTCGTGTAAGCCCAGGTTCCGGGCACCAAAGGGGTCTGGGGAAGCACCGCCTGCCCCAATAGCACCTTGTTCACCAGCCCTTGACGGTCAAGCGCATAGTAAAGTGCCTGTCGCACGCGCACGTCCCCAAAGGGAAGGGTCTCAGTGACAAAACCGTTCAAATAGAGCATCGCCATCTCCGCAGTTGGCGCGGAGAAGAGCCTCAACTCTCTATCAGCGAGGGCCTCGGACAGCGCCTCCACGGGGATGCGCGCCACCCCCTCCACCAGTCCATCCTGATAAGCCTCAAATGCGGCGCGTGATGTCGGGTAGAATCGCAGGACCAAGCTTTCCAGATAAGTACTGCGGCTGTGATAACGCGGAAACCGCCTCAAAGTAACTGAGGCGATGTGCCCATCTCCTAATTCCATCTCAGTCAACCGAAACGGGCCAGTACCGATCGGCTCGCGGTTGAAGTCTAGGCGCGCCAAATCTGCAGCATTTACCCCCCCGAGATGATGGTGTGGCAACACTCCAATCGTCGTATAGTCCAGAAATGGGGCGTACGGCTCCCGAAGCACAAACTGAACCGTATGATCGTTGATTTCGCTGACCTCAACACTTCGCCAGAGTTCGCCGATGTCGGGAGGGCCCGGGTAATCCGGATCCTGAAGCAACTCGATGGTGAAGACGACATCCCTGGCACGAAAAGGATGGCCGTCATGCCAAACAACGTTCCGATTCAGGCGAAAGGTATATGTGATCCCGGGCTCGTCGACCTGCCAGCCAGTTGCCAGGTCCGGCTCGATCTCACCTAGCATGTTGATCCTGGTCAAGCCACTGAATACTAGAGAGACAATGTCATTATCGGCGTCATTATAGAAACTCAACAGCGGGTTAAGAGTCTGCGGATAGCCACCGACACTCTCAATATACGTGCCGCCGGGGGCCGGACGAAACTCGGTCGTGTAGGTCGATGCCATGTAGGCAAGAATCGAGGCCGCAACGAGGAACCCAATTCCCACCAGGAGGACCTGCCATCCAATCCGCCGAAACATTGCTATCGACCGGGGAACCGGTTAATCAACCAGCGTCCGCTATCCGGTAACCAGCACGTTAGCGATCGCCACCAAGAAGAAGAGCACAGAGGTCAGCACCGTCAGGCGAAACAGAAGCAACTCTGCTCCACGTCGCCGGCGAATCAGGCTGGTCTGTGATCCGCCGAACACACCACCTAATCCGCCACTCCGCACTTCTAGCAACACCAGTACTATCAACGCAACTGCAAGCAAGATCTGAATCAGGTTAAGGTAGGTCTGCATACGTCACATCTCTCCTATAAAGGTATCTGCACCGATTATAGCACGCCAGGTCCAGATGACAATGAATCACGCGATCCGATCGTAAAAAAGAGGCAACGATGGCACGGGATCATCAGAGAACCGCAGAGCGGCCTGGATCCGCGCCACCGCCGCTCGTTTCCCGGCTTCGTAGTTAGCATGCACGGTGAATAGCGGCTGATCTGCCGCGACCTCATCCCCCACCTTAGCGTGCATCACGACACCGACACGATGGTCGATGGGCGCGCCCTTCTTCTCACGCCCGCCGCCCAGTGCCACAACAGCCATTCCAATCTCAGCTGCCTCCATACCAGTCAGATAGCCGCCATCACTGGCGACGACCGTCTCGACGATCTCTGCCGGCAGAAAACGAGAGGGCTCATCGACGTAGCGCACGTCGCCGCCCTGGGCGACCACCAACTGGCGCAGCTTCTGAAGCGCCGCACCGGATTCGATCATCGCACCGGCACGCTGCATTCCGGCCTCCAGACCCTCCACCAGCCCTCCCATATAGAGTAGCTCGCCCGCGATGCGCAGCGAGTGCGAGACCAGATCCCCTGGCCCCTCGCCGCTTAATGCTTCGATAGCCTCAATTACCTCCAAGCTGTTACCTACAGCACGTCCCAGGGGCTGGTTCATGTCTGAGATGTGGGCCGCTACCCGACGGTCCACTGAACGCCCCACCTGCACCATTGCCCTAGCCAGTGCAACTGCCTCGTCCAGCGTGTGCATAAATGCGCCGGTTCCGACCTTCACGTCCAGCACGATGGCGTCGGCCCCAGCGGCGATCTTCTTACTCATGATCGAACTGACAATCAGAGGGAGGCTAGGCACCGTACCAGTCACGTCACGCAATGCGTAGAGCTTTCCATCAGCAGGTGCCAAGTTGGCCGACTGCCCAGTTAGGACCAACCCTATCTGACGCAGTTGATCCTTGAACTCCGTTACACTCAGATCCACGCGATAGCCGGGGATCGACTCAAGCTTATCCAACGTACCGCCAGAGAAGCCTAGACCACGCCCGGACATTTTGCCCACGGGAAGACCGGCGGCGGCTACTGCCGGAAGAGCAACCAAACTGACCTTGTCGCCGACACCGCCGGTCGAATGCTTATCTACGATGATCTCTGCAACATCGCTCAGGTCAAGCGTCTCCCCCGAACGTACCATCGCGAGTGTCAGCGCCTGGATCTCATCGTCGGTCATGCCCTGCAGTAGGATGGCCATCAACAGTGCCGCAGCCTGGTAATCCGGAATCTCATTGCGAGCATAGCCTGCGATGAAGTGCTCGATGGCCTCGGGGCTGAGCGCACCACCGTCACGCTTCGTCTCGATGGTCTCTACTATTCGCATGCTGGACCTCCCCAGACCGACGCGGAATCAGCGTCCGTCTATGCTAATTCGACCTCCAAGGTGTGGAAGGCGAGGCCCATAGTCCCCGGGCCACCGTGAGTACCCACCACTGGGGTCAGAACTCGCGTGTAGATGCGCTCTGGATCGAGCCTCTTATTCACCATCTCCACAAACTCCGGGAGCTCGTCCTCGGCCTCCGCCTGCAGCACCGCAAGCTCGGTAGGACGTCGTCCTTGAAGGCGCTCCTCCGCAATCTCGATGGCCCGCCGCAGCGACTTGCCTCGACTGCGGACCTTCTCTAGTGGCTCAACTCGCCCGTCATCGATGGTCAAAACGGGCTTAAGGTTTAGTGCTGACCCCAACAGTCGCGCTGCACCGCCGATCCGCCCACCACGGTGCAGAAACTCCAGCGTGCCAACCACAAAGACTACCTCCATATCCTCATAGCAGCGCCGCACCAAATCCTTGGCCTCCTCGACGGACTTTCCTGCTGCGGCGGCCCGGGCCGCCATAAGCACCTGAAGACCGGTTCCCATTGAGACCGATCGAGAGTCTAGCAGCTCAATCCTGAGATTCGGATGCGTCTGGGACAGCTGAGCTTTGGCCTGCAACGCCGACGCCAGCGTACCACTCATCTCTGAGGAGATAAATATCCCTAGAATCGTGTCGATCTCGTGCTCCACAGCGACCTCTTCGAAGAAATCCATGAATGCACCGGCCGATGGCTGAGAGGTCTTGGGGAAGTCGCGGCGCTCCTGCAGCCAGCGGTAGAATGTTGCAGCATCCAGCGTGACCCCGTCGACGTACGATGCCTCTCCCCAATGCACATTCAAAGGAATCACAGGAATATCATATTCCTCGGCCAACTCCGGAGCCAGATTGGCGGTGCTATCGGTCACTACGGCAAAGTGTT
>PWVB01000379.1 GCA_003562365.1 Anaerolineae bacterium | reverse complement strand
TCCATCACTCCGATCAGGGTAGCCAATACACCAGTCGCACCTATCAAGAGCTGTTAAAGAGCCACGGCCTGCGGGCCAGTATGAACGGTGTCGGAACGTGGTATGATAACGCTCCGATGGAGAGCTTCTTCGGAACGCTCAAAGCTGAGTGCATCCATCACATTGACTACGCTACTCGGCGAGCTGCCCGAACCAGCATCTTTGGGTATATCGAGTCGTTCTACAATCGGCGTCGGTTACACTCATCGTTGGGCTACATGCCACCGGAAGCCTACGAGCTAGCTGCTGTTCAACAGCCCGTGGTTCGCTTAGTATAGTGTCCACCTAATCGGGGGAAGGTCTCGCTGAGCGCCAGACCCGGCGCGAAAGCAAGGCTGTACTTGCTCGAACAGTGTGTTATATTCGTCAGATAGGGTGAGCATCGGGATCCTCTCTTGTCCGAGATTTGCCCGAGCTTACCCTGTTTTTGCTAAGGTGCACTTGGACGGTAGTGACCCTTAATCGACTTGATGAATTTACCTGCGACTAACCATATCTGGTGATCGTCTGCTTGTTCTACACTAGATCTAGGGAATTCATGAAACAGCAACCTGGATTTGCGCAAAAACCGTGGCAAAAACAGGCGCTTTTCCACTAGATATAGGAAGATCTATGCATAATCATACGACATCGAGGCAGTTGATGGACACTACCAAATGGATGAACTCCAGTTAATAGCATCGGACAGTTGATTCGAAGATAAAACCCTAAAGGAGGTAGCAATTTCTATGTTAGGAGATCGACGTAGAGATGCTAGCACAGGCGGACCGGCGATCGAGTTGACGCTGTTCCTGTTCCTGGTCCTCGGATGGTTGGGGCTGAGTGGTTGTGCAATGCCCACGGTCTCGCCGACTCCGACCCCGACGCGCACACCACGCCCCACCTTGACACCGACCTCAACGCTGACCCCTACCCCTTCTCCTACACCGACGCCTGCCTTTCCGATCACCGTAGGATGTACGGAGGCCGTTCCCGATGCAGTATGTGCCCGCCTAGAGGCTACCGTCGTTTCGGATCCTGAGCATTTTGCCTGGGCCGGCAGCGCGTCCGCCCAGGCGACGTTGGACACCCGCTTAGGGAGCTCAGAAGGTCTCACCGGCAATTGGATCTACGCTGTGGCAGCGCCTTTCTTCACAGTCGAGGACGAGGTAACACTTGCCGATCTGCAGAGCACGTGGCAAGGTAGCCCGGCTGGACCCTTCGCGCTGCATCCTCTTCTGGCCGCCACCGATACGGTAAAGGTGATGTCGGAACTGTGGGGGCCTCCCGCGGAGGGAGTCCTGCAACTGACGGACGCAGATCGGCTCCTGACTGGAGCCAAGGCCACAGAGGGATGGGCGCTTCTGCCGTTTGATGAACTGACGCCCGAGTGGAAGGTGATGCGCCTGGACGGAACAATGCTTCTAGAAAAGAATCTTTCGCTGGAAGACTATCCACTTCAGATAGGATTGCATCTGCATAGTGAAACGCGACCGGAGGCATTGGATCTCCTGGGCCTCTCACCAAGTGACCTGACCAACCGCGACGAGTCACAGATGACGCTGGTCGCGATGACAGGCGTGACCGCGTTGAGCAGGAGCACTGCGCGTCTGATGGATACCAGGGGCATCACCTATCCGGCGCGGGATATCCTACCCTGGTTTGCCGATGCTGACTTCGTGCATATCAGCAACGAGGTCTCTTTCAAGCCTGACTGTGTGACGGAACCCAGTGGCACACTGAGCTTCTGTTCCCACGATAGCTACATTGGGCTGCTAGAGGAGATTGGCACCAACGTAGTGGAATTGACAGGCAACCATCTCGCCGACAAAGGATACCAGTGGATCTACCATTCGCTGGACATGTACCGTGAACGGGGATGGGGATGGTATGGTGGCGGTGAGGACTTTGCCGACGCCACCCGTCCGCTTACCATCACCCACAACGGCAATCATATCGCTTTCTTGGGCTGCAATCCAAGCGGGGTAGGCGCTTTTGCCAGCGAGGAACGTCCTGGTGCAGCACCATGTTACGAACCCTGGCAGCACGAGTTGATGCAGGGGAGGGTTGAGCAACTACGCGCGGAAGGATACCTGCCGATCGTGACGTTGCAACACAGGGAAGTCGATCAATACGCGCCTTGGCCTGGACACATTCGTGATCTAAGGGCCTATGCGGCAGCTGGTGCTATCATCGTCCACGGTAGCCAAGCTCACTGGGTCAAGCCAATGGAGTTCCACAGCGACGCGTTCATCCACTACGGGCCCGGGAACCTTTTCTTCGACCAGATGTGGGCTGATGGCGTGCGACAAGGATTTTTGACGCGCTACACATTCTACGAAGGACGCCTGCTGGGCATAGAGTTGCGGACCTATGTCATTGAGGAGTACGGAAGACCGCGACCGATGACGGTGGGCGATCCCGATCCAGTAGCCGACAGGCGAGCCTTTCTGCAGATGATGTTTGACCTGCGCCCTTAATTCCAATTCTAGCATATGGGGGGGGTATGTTGCCGACAATCGCTGTTATTGGCGCCGGAACCATGGGGGAAGCTCTCATCAAAGGGCTCTTACGGGAGGGCCTGATCGAGCCAGTGCGGCTTGTCGCCGCCGATCCGTGGCAAGAGCGGTTGACCTATCTCAACAAAAACTACGGGGTGCGCACCGTCGTGGACAATGCAGTGGCAGCCGCAGAAGCTGCTATTGCTTTCCTCTCCGTCAAGCCTCAGGTTATGTCCGCCGTACTTCAGCAGTTGAAGGATAAGCTGCGTCCCGGCACGCTGGTTTTTTCCATCGCCGCCGGGGTGCCGGTGGACAGAATCCGCCAAGGCACTGGAGCAGAGAGCATCATCCGCGCTATGCCCAACACACCAGCGCAGATTGGGCAGGGAATCACTGTATGGACAGCCACATCGGCAGTGACCGAGCTACAGCGCGAGCAAGCTCTAACCATCCTCGCGGCCCTCGGCGAGCAAGTCTATGTCGATGACGAGCATTACCTGGACATGGCAACGGCACTGTCAGGTACTGGACCGGCTTATATTTACCTCTTTATGGAAGCGATGGTTGACGCTGGCGTTCATCTCGGATTCTCGCGTCATGTGGCCGAGAAGCTGGTCTTCCAGACGGTGATCGGTTCCGCCAACTATGCCCGCCAGTCCAATCTGCATCTAGCGGCTCTCAGGAATCAGGTGACTTCACCAGGGGGAACAACGGCTGAGGCCCTCTACCATCTTGACAAAGGGGGGTTCCGCACGGTGCTATCGCGTGCGATCTGGGCTGCCTTTGTTCGTTCGGAGCAATTCGGGCGCGAGGCGTGACGCTATACCTGGCATGCACAGAAGCGGGAGACTCGAGTCTCCCGCTTTGCTCACAGAATCGATGATGCATTAGCGACGTGGCCGTTGCTCAGGCCCGCGTCGGCCTATCTTTACTGCTGCAGTTCGTGAATCTGGCTCATCATACGCGACTTTAGCCGCGCTGCTTTGTTGGGATGGATCACGTGCTTACGAGCAGCTTTGTCAAGCTCGCTTGCCGCGCGGGGCATCCAACGCTCGGCAGTCTCGTAATCGCCTGCGGCAATGGCCTGGCGAACGGTCTTGACGGCGGAGCGCATCTTACCCTTCACATACCGGTTGCGCAACCACTTCCGATAGGAATTGCGGATCTGTTTCTTTGCTGATTGAGTATTTGCCACGCTTGCTCCTCCAAGAATCCTAACTCTCTTACATCGAAATGGAAGTATACCGCATCTCGCCTTTTTGTCCAGCGCCCCGGATTTGATTGACACAAGAGAGGGTAGTTTTACAGAGCATGTCTGTGCACGCGCCATGCGAGCACAGTCCACGTCCAAGAGAAGAATTAACCTATGAAGCGGGGGCATGGTTTAAGTTAGATTGACACTTTCCGGTCATGATTGACACTTCTCGATGAGGCATCACCCACCATATGTGGCGAGAAACGCCACAAAACGGCGATCTTGGCCACATATGCGGATACTCTGGACCAATTCATGCGTGTCACAGAAAAGAGAAGCATCAATCTAACTCTCCGGGTTTCTGAACCATGCCGAAGCGCTGGTACTGTTTGCCTCTGTCCCTTATAATGGCCCTGGCCGTTCTCACCCTCTTCGGCTGTCAGCAGAGAGAAGGCAGTCTGGTGGTCGGTATTTCAGCCGACTATGAGCCGTTTGAGTACATCGATGAAAATGGAAACTACGCTGGCTTCGACATCGAATTGATGGCGGAAATCGGCAGGCGCCTGGGGCTGACCATCGAGTGGCAGGATATCGCCTTCGATGGCTTGATCGGCTCTCTACAGACCGACAAGATCGACGCCATCATCGCCGCAATGAGCGCAATGCCGGAACGCCAACAGCGGGTTGATTTCACAGCTCCCTACTTCATCGGCGCGGACGCCATAATTGCAGCCGAGGGCTCCAGCATTGCCATCGGTCGCAATGAGGATATGGCAGGCCACAAGGTGGGAGTTCAGAGGGCACGATCCAGGAGGACTGGATCGATAAGAACCTTGATGCCGAAGTCTTCCGCTACGAACATGCTGAGCAGGCGATTATAGATCTCAGAAGTGGGCGCATTGGTGTTGTGACAATGATTATCACGCCGCGCATTCCTTTGTCAGCTGTTATCGGCCACTTCGTTTGCTCAGAATAGCGACAATGTCAGCCAGATTGGATGGAGAGCTGGAGAATGGCGAGAACCTCGGTCAGGGTGATCGGAGGGAAACAGCGTGGCAACGGGAGACACTGAAACGCCGCCCGAGTTGACGAAAACGGCCGATGAGATGACAATAGCGCCCGGAGAGAACGATACCGGAAAGGAGAACGCCTCCCAAAGTGGCCAAATCTTCTCGGAGAAGACCACAAGGGGAGGCGCCCCAAAGTGGTCCTTGTACACCATTACGCCGATTCTGTCGAGCGCTGCGCGGGCTTCCGTCGCTGGTGGTGCGTCCTGGCCTACTGTGTGCTTGCGAGTACAGTCAACGTGCCCTCTTTTCCAGCTGGCTGCATATCGTTGGGCATCTGCAGCGGCGCCTATCAGGCTGAGATATTCCGAGTGGCAATCCAAGGTGTGAGCGGAGGAAAGATTGGCAGCTCGCGCGTTGGGCAGGACACAGCCGCAGGCCATCACCAGCATCATCCTGCCCCAAGCGTTCCGCAACGCGATTCCAAGCTAGTCCAGTGAGGCAGCCGTCGTGGTAAAGTGCTCCTCACTAGTCTATGCAGTGGGCCTAGCCGAATTGGTGCTTCGCGCGCAACAGGTGAACGCCACCCTGCACCGGCTGCTGCTCATCTTCTCCATCACCGGCGCGCTCTATTTCCCATTGAGCTTCGCCACAGACCAGATGCTGAGCTGGATAGAACGAAAGGGCGAGATATTCCAGATGATACAGACCCGCTAGACACTGGCTCGCCGCGAGATATGAGTGCGCGTCTCACTCATCTACAGAATTTTTCGAGACTGTTAGCAGCCTATTCAGTCTCCAGCTCTTCGGGAGGCTGTGCATAGAAGCAGAGCATAACGCTGCCGTAAGTGCGTTGATCAAACATAACCAGATTTTCTAGCTCAACGAGCTCGTATTCTGTAGGATTGATCTGAACGATTACCCAGCCATCGGCACGAAGCCATGCAGGTTGAGCGTCGATCAACTGCAGGATCTGCGCCCACCAACCACGATACTGAGGAGGCGCAACAAAGACGAAATCGAAGGGGTAAGGTTGCGTGCTCTCCAGGTACTTGAAAGCATCTGCACGTACGATGGACGCCCGCGCATCAAGCTCACAGAGTTCTAGGTTAGCCTGAATCGCGCGCAAGGCAGCCACGCCAAGCTCTACAAAGACGGCCCGTGTGGCACCACGACTCAACGCTTCAATGCCCACCTGCCCCGTGCCTGCGAAGAGATCCAGAAATTCGGAACGGTTTATGTGGGTGCCCAAAATACTGAACAAGGCCGACTTGGCTCGATTCGTCATCGGGCGAGTGCCGGGGCCCCGAACAGAGTACAACTGTCGCCCTTTAGCTTTGCCTGCAATAACGCGCATCGCACCTCTGCTCTCTACAGCTCATCCGTTCCGTTGCCCATATCAGTTCCAGCCGCGGATGCTGCCCGGTTTTCAGGCTCGCCGATGACGGTCTCACCCGCCCCATCTGCATCTTCGACTACTCCCTCGACCGCCTCTACAGAGTTATCAATGGTGAATCCACCCGATGAGGCTATTCCTTTCCGATGCGGGGCCTGCCGCGACCAGCGCCCCAAAAACCGCGGACTGGCGATCACTCCAAGCAAGCCACCCCACAAGAGCCCCCAAAGACCTACCGCAACCAAGCCGGCCAGCTGAGCCGAAAGCTGTCCAGAGGATCGACTAACCAACACACCAGCCACACCCGGACCTACGAAAGCGCCCTCTGGGGAGACCCCAATACCGTTCCACCCCTGTCCCCACCGTCCATCGGCCAGCAACGCCAATCCCAGAAGTCCTAGCGGACCGCTGGTCATAGCCAGTGCTGTGGCAGCTGCAGCGTCGCGAACACGTAGGCCAACGCTGACGCCGTAGTGCACCAGCGGGAAAAGCAGCCCCGCCACCAGCCCAATGCTAACGGCGGCCCAAGTCGGCACGAAGGGAGCACCAGCAACCACCGCTCCCCAACCCGCCCCCAGCCCCTGGGATGCCAGCAAAGCCTCCGGTCTGCCCATCATCAGCCACGCATAGAGCTGAGCGGTGATAGCTGCTCCAGACATTCCCAAGAGCACATTGACTGCCGTGCGCTGCCAATCCAGTTGCGCGCCAGCGACGTGAAATGGTCGAGAGAGCTCCCATCCAAGCCAACCAATCCCCATCAGCAACGCGCCCAGATTGGCGATGAGTGGAGCATAGATCGGCGGTGGCGCTGATGCCGTCGAAAGCTTCATCCGAGGCTGCAGTAGCAGGATCGGCAACACCATCATTCCCGGAAGCCATAGAGCTAGAGTACTACCGCCGAAGTCGACGAAGCCGTGTCCCAACGCCAAGGTCTCACCCAGACGCGCGAGCCATCCACCGCCCCACATCCAGCAGGCAGCGACCGGGATCACGAAGGCGCCGGCCAAGAATCCACTGGTAGCCATCACCCATCGCCGGGTATGAGCCAGTGCTAGCGTGACCAGAAGCACGCCGGTAGCGATCAGGGGGAGATAGGCAAGGAAGAGTCCGAAGACTGTCGGGGTCATCGCATCGCCGCCGAGGAAAAAGCCCGACAATCCCACAATACCCCAACCCGGATCGTCGGGCACAATTGAGAACAGACGATCCAGTCCCGCGAGAGCCGGATCCTGTGTAACTGGACGGGCGCCGCCCATATGCAGTGCGAATCCGACCGCCCAATACCCCAGTACCGTGAAAGCGATCGACGTGGCGGCGATAGGCGTCACGCGCCGGGCCTTTCGCGGCGACAGCCCACCCCAGATCAACATCATTAACCCCAACGGGATCAAGTATCCCCAGAGCCACTCAAAGGCCACCGGATTGACGGGCAAAATGGGTTCCATATTCCGTCCCTAATTCAGGCAGTTGAAGCTCCAAACAGCGCAACCACAGACAGCCAGCCCCCATACATCCACTCCATCTTACCAGACTCTGATAGAACTGCCAAAGAGCATCCGACACGCTGAGGCCCTCTATATGCCAGCGCATCTCTGGGCGGCAGGATATGGCGGCACAGTTGTCGGATTAGGATTCTATGATAGAATTCCCGACTGGTACTGTGACCCAAAACACACACGATGGGACTGGAGAGGGCGTGCCGATACTGACCGTGTCGCCCAGTCGAACTTTATCCTCTGAGCTAAGTATAAAACGTAGCTTTTGGGGACCTAAAGGTTCAAGGGTAGGCTTTATCGGTCCTCGACCGGGTTGAACATCGTGGAGGTCTAAAACAAATCCAGGAGGTTTGAACTGCATGGCAATTGTGACAATGAAACAGCTACTGGAAACAGGTGACCATTTCGGGCATCGGACGCGCCGCTGGAACCCTAAGATGGCGCGCTTTATCTACACCGAGCGTAACGGTGTGCATATCATCGATCTTCAACAGACAGTGCGAGCGCTTGAGCACGCCTATGGGCTACTGCGTGATGTAGCGGCCCAGGGTCAGAAAGTCCTCTTCATAGGTACTAAGCGCCAGGCACAGGAGAGCATCCGGCAAGAAGCGACCCGCTGTATGATGCCCTATGTCAACCAGCGCTGGCTTGGTGGTACGCTGACGAACTGGCAGACGATTCGTGAACGCATTGATTATCTCAAGGACCTTGAGGCGCGGAAGGCAGCCGGAGAGTTTGACCTACTGACGAAGAAAGAAGCTTTGATGCGCGATCGTGAGATCGCTAAACTGACCTCACGACTGGGCGGCATTGTGGATATGGGCCGCCTTCCCGGCGCCGTCTTCGTCATCGACGTGACACATGAGGAGACCGCCGTGCGCGAAGCCGATCGCCTAGGCATCCCCATCGTAGCCGTGGTTGACACCAACTGCAATCCCGACCTCATCGATCATATCATCCCGGCTAACGATGATGCCATTCGCGCCATCCGATTGCTGACTTCGAAGATGGCCGATGCGGTCCTCGAAGGACTGGCGCTCCGGAAGGAGATGGTGCCTGAAGAGGAAGAGGTTTACGCTGAGGATGAGAAGTACTTAAGTGCTGAAACACTGGCCCGCCTACGACGGATCCAGTTTGAGGACGAAGATGAGGAAGATGACGATTTTGATTACGCGGACAACGACGATGATAACGACGATGATTTTGATTACGCGGACGACGACGAGGAGGAGGACCTAGAATGACGATCACGGCGGCAATGGTCAAAGAGCTGCGTGAGGCCACCTCGGCGGGCATTCTGGACTGCCGTAAAGCTCTAGAAGCCACGGAGGGAGACTTCGACAAGGCGGTTGATTACCTGCGGGAGAAAGGTCTCGCCCAGGCTGCCAAACGTATGGACCGCGAAGCCCAGGAAGGGCTGGTTCACGCTTATATCCACAGTGGCGGCCGCATCGGAGTTCTGGTTGAGGTCAACTGTGAGACAGACTTCGTGGCGCGGACCGACGAATTCCAGGTATTTGTCAACGACATCGCGATGCAGATCGCAGCGATGTCGCCCCTGTATATAGAGCGCGACGACATCCCGCAGGAAGTAGTGGAACATGAGCGTGAGCTTTACCGCGCACAGGCTCTGGAGGAGGGCAAGCCAGAGCAAGTCATTGACCGGATTATTGAGGGTCGGCTCGATAAGTTTTACCAGCAGGTCTGTTTACTGGAGCAAGGTTTCATCCGTGATGAAGACCTGACGATCGATGAACTGCTGAAGGCCCAGATTACCAAAACGGGCGAGAACGTCGTGATTCGACGTTTCGCCCGCTATCAGTTGGGTGAGAGCCTGGGCGAATAACCCC
>PWVB01000060.1 GCA_003562365.1 Anaerolineae bacterium | reverse complement strand
CGAGCGGGTCAAGACGTTATGGGTGTGAGTGCCTTTTTGCTCACATCAGGATGCGGAGTTTGCCCGCTCGTTTCGCGTGTCGCAGGAGTGGTGGTGGCGAGTGTGCCGGTCCAGTCAGTGTTGGTCTGGTCCGCATCCCCTCCGCGAGATTCCTAAGGACTTGGAGATGCCAGAGTACCTGGATAAGAATGTAGCAACGACCCTAGATCTTGATCTGAAGGCCACGCTGTCCAAGAACCGCTTGGTTGGACTGTTGCGGATGATGGACGGTTATAGATGGCTCTATGCAGGTGCGCTTCTGGCCGTAGCATTGGGTGCGCTGGCCCGCACCTATTACTTTCGGCTGGTGCGCTATACTCTCGATGAGGTCATCGGACATCCTGGGGCGAGCCAACAACTGCCTCTAGTGGCGGCTGCTTTTGTTGGGTTGGCTCTCCTGGAAGGCATATTTGCCTATCTGCGGGGCATTTGGTCGGCCAAGACTGCCGAAGGCGTTATCCTGCGGCTGCGCAATTACCTTTTCGACCAGGTGCAGCGGCTTCCCTTTGACTTCCATGACTACGTCAAGGCCGGCGAGCTCATCCAGCGCTCGACCTCAGATGTCGATGCACTCCGCCGCTTTTATGCCGATCAGGCACTGGGTATCGGTCGGATTGTTGCTCTGTTTGTCATCAACTTCACTGTGTTGCTGCAGATGAACCGTCGCCTGGGCGTGATTTCGGTAGTAATGATGCCGGCGATCGTGGCACTGTCCTACTTTTTCTTTGGGCGCGTCTCCAAGGCCTACGAGGCTTACCAGGATCAGGAGGCAAAGCTTTCGACGGTACTACAGGAGAATCTGACCGGGGTGAGGGTCGTCCGCGCCTTTGCGCGGCAACGCTATGAGAGAGAGAAGTTCGACCGAGAAAACCGGCGAAAATACGAGCGTGGCCGCCAGTTGACCGCGATGCACTCATTGTACTGGCCTGTCTCTGACGTTCTCTGTGCCGCGCAAACGGTGACTGCAATGATGGTTGGTGCGACGATGGCGATCCGGGGCGAGATTACGGTCGGCACCTACGTTGCGGCTATGGGGCTGGTTGTCTGGATCATCTGGCCGATGCGAAATCTGGGCCGGCTCATCGTACAGATCTCGACAGGCTTGGTCTCATATCAGCGTGTCAGCGATGTAATCCGGGAGGATCGTGAGGATATCTTTGCTGGCTCAGTGCCTCTGAATGCTACGATTCGTGGTGAAGTCGCCTTTGACAGCGTTCGCTTTGGCTATGAACCTCGGACGGTGTTTCCGGACAACGCACAGGAGACCCCGGAGCCGGCCGCGGACAGTGGTCATGAGGAGCTCGTTGAGGTGCTGCACGGCATCTCCTTTCGCTGTGAGCCGGGACAGGTCGTCGCGCTTCTTGGATCTACGGGCTCAGGCAAGACGAGCATCATCAATCTCCTGTTGCGTTTCTACGATCATCAGGGGGGGCGGATTGAGTTGGATGGCATCGAGCTATCCGAATATCCGCGCGCCTTGTTGCGTCAAGCGATTGGCATTGTTGAGCAGGAGCCCTTTCTCTTCTCGCGTTCCATTCGTGACAACATCGCCTACGGCGCTACGCATCCGGTGACGCAGGCAGAAATTGAGGCTGCCGCGAAGGCGGCAGCGATCCACGACATTATCCTCACCTTTCCGGATGGCTATGACACCATCGTGGGTGAGAAAGGGGTGACGTTATCCGGTGGCCAACGGCAGCGGGTGGCCATTGGGCGAGCTCTGCTCAAGGACCCCAGCATTCTGGTGCTCGATGATGCGACGTCGTCTGTAGATACTGAAACAGAGGAGCAGATCCGGATCGCATTGGCGGGCTTGATGGCCGGTCGCACAACGTTCCTGGTGGCTCATCGGATTCAGACGGTAATGGATGCTGATCTCGTGCTGGTTCTCGATAAGGGGCACATCGTTCAGTCGGGAACGCATAGCGCACTGATGCAGGAAGCCGGACTCTATCGCCAGATCTACGAGATTCAGTCACGGATCGACGATGAAGTCCACCAGGAGACTGATGTCGCTGAGGTAGCCGTTCCGGAGCCGCGGTGGTGAGGAACGTCAGACAGTTACCACGATGGAGATTACGGGATGACGCACGAGTTTGAGGAAGAAGAGTTCACTGCATCGTTCAACGGGCGCGTGATCCTGCGCACCCTAGGCCAGGTGAAGCCTTACTGGTACTGGGTCGTGGGTTTTGTTGTAATGATCGCCGGTACCTCGGTGTTAGACTCGTATTTCACCTATTTGGGAAAAGAGATCGTCGATGACGCCATCCTGCTGGGTAATACGGAGCGTCTGACGCAGCTCCTGACGCGCTACGGTGCATTGGCCGTGGTTCAGGCGGCAACGGTCTTCGGCTTTATCTACCTGGCCGGTGTTCTGGGAGAGCGGGTACAGTACGACCTGCGGCGCGCGCTGTTCGGACACCTACAGGAGTTGTCGTTCTCGTATTTCGATAAAACGCCGGTGGGTTGGATTATGTCGCGCGTGACGTCGGATTCTGAGAGAATCTCGGAGCTGGTCACCTGGGGGCTGATCGATGTCATCTGGTCGATTCTGAACATTATGACGTCGGTTGCCTTTATGGTCGTGATCAACTGGCGCCTCAGTCTGATCGTGGTTGCCGTTGTGCCGGTGATGGTGGCCCTCGCTTTTTGGTTCCGGCAGCGCATCTTGCTGCAGTATCGCGAAGTTCGCAAGATGAACTCGATGATCACAGGTGCCTACAACGAGATGGTCAGTGGTGTGCGGGTGATCAAGGCGCTTGTCCGCGAGCGCCGCAATGCAGATGAATTTGGTGACAAGAGTTCGGCTATGTATAGGGCGGCGTTTCGTGCGGCTTGGTTATCGGCTCTGTTTCTACCCATCATTCAGATTGTTGGTGCCTTGGGTACCGGGGCTGTTGTCTGGTACGGGGGTCTGCGGATTGAGGCTGCGGGCTTGACGGTTGGAGGAATTCAGGCCTTTCTCAGTTATCTGCTCTTTATCATGTGGCCCATCCAAGACATGGCGCGTGTCTATGCCGAGATGCAGCGGTCGGTGGCTTCGGCGGAGCGTGTCTTCTCCCTCATTGACGCCGAGCCAGAGGTTGTGGACCGTCAGGATGCTACAGACCCCGGCAAGATCGAGGGTGAAGTCGAGTTCGACCAAGTCGTTTTTCGGTATGCTGAGGGGCAGAATGTCCTGGAGGACTTCAGTCTTCATGTTTCGCCGGGTGAGCATATCGCGCTCGTGGGACCCACCGGTGGAGGTAAGTCAACCATTGTCAATCTCATCTGCCGTTTCTACGAGCCGTCCGAGGGGGCGATCCGTATCGATGGTCGGGACTATACGACACTAACCCAGCAGGGCATTCAATCGCGAATCGGCATGGTGCTGCAGGCCCCGCACCTCTTCTCGGGCACTATTCGGGAGAATATCCGTTACGGGCGGCTCGATGCAACGGATGAAGAGGTGAAGCAAGCCGCCCAACTGGCGCACGCGCACGAGTTCATCATGGAGATGGATAAAGGCTATGACGAAGAGGTGGGGGAAGGGGGCAACCTATTGTCGGTAGGACAGAAGCAGTTGCTCAGCATAGCGCGCGCTATCTTGGCCGATCCGGATATCCTGATCTTGGACGAGGCGACTAGCTCGGTCGATACGCTTACCGAGGCGCATATCCAGATGGGAATGGAGGCAGTGATGACTGGGCGAACCAGCTTTGTTATCGCTCACCGCCTATCCACCATCAAGCGATCTGATCGTATTCTTGTTATTCAAGGCGGACGCATCGCGGAGATGGGGACGCACAATTTCCTTATCCAGTTGCGTGGTCACTACTTCGATCTATACACGAAGCAGTTCCGCCGTGATCGGGAGCTAGCTTATGATCTCGATCAGATGTCTGCCCTGCAGACTGGAGTGGAAACGGCGCCAGCCGGGGCCGGATGATCCTTTCGGCTAGGCCGGAGCTCGTTGCTCGATACGCCGGTGTTCGAGCTCTGCGTAGCACAACACGAGGTGCGCGCCCGTGCGTCGCGGCTTTCTGGGAAAGCGGGCCACTGGGCTCTATGCGGCTGGAGACTAAGGTAAAGGCGTCGGTATCGACGTTTCGCAGGCGGCTGCACGTTCGACCCAAACCTCAAGATCGGGACGGCTCCCTAGTAGTCGACTTAGCATCTGCTCTGCCTCCGTGCACCGTTCTGTAACAAGGTAGGCTTTGGCTAGATGGATACTGAGATCGATGAGAGGCTCTTCGCTGATGAGATAGAGGGAGCTGTCGCCGCGAGCAAACTGCCGTGCGGCGACCTCCAAGACCAGAGCTGCCTCTTCGGGGTTCCCGTTCTGAAGGTAAGCTTCCCCCAGCTGATACCACAGAAGCGCGGGCGAGGTTGGTCGACTTTGCAGGGCTTGCCCGAGCAGTTCTATCGCTTCTACGGTGCCGTCGGCCAATAACAGCACGGCTGCGTCGTAGTAGGGCCTGAGGTCGCTCTCAGGCTGTTGCTGGCGGTACCCTTCGGCAAGGGCCGCTAAGTCACCGGTATCGCCCATCTCATATGCTATGCGCCATCGCTCCTGAAAGAGAAGAGATGCAAGATCCGGATCCAATGACTGTGCGATCTCAAACGCTCGGCGCGCAGCTTGTGGCTGCCCGGCTCTCTTCAGAATCAGCCCGAGCAAAGACCAGGCCTGGGCTTGCTGTGGTTGTCGAACGATGGCCCGCCAAGCGCGAAGGCTGGCGGACCCAAAATCACCTTGCATTAGGGCTAACCGAGCCCCCGCTTTCTGAGATGTACTGGATGCCGATAAGGGGGTTTCTCGCATTGCCTGCCATGCCTGTTCGGCACCGACCAGATCACCCTGTAGCAGCGCTCGCTCTAGACCTAGATGCTCCAGAACTCCCTCTGTCCTGACCGGCTCAGCTGGCGCAGATACCGTCGCCAGCACCCGGGTTGGCACCGGAGCCCAAGTAGGCGCCGGCCCGGGTGCGACGCTGGCGCTTTGTGTGTTAATCTCTGTTCTGCTGGAGGCGTGGACATAGGATAGGATGATAAGTCCAGCGCCCGTAATGGCAAGCGCCAGCGCAATCAACAAGCTATGACGTTTGATCACGGATCTGCATCCTCACCAATCTCGAGACTCTGCACATCCTGCATCTTGCTCAGCGTCCGTCTAGCGCCACTGTGTCTCAAAAACTCATAGTAGCTCATCACAAGGCTGAGCCCCAATCCCCAGACGGTATCTCTCCAACCTTGTAGCCTGAAGAAGCGCCACCAGAAGTGCCGGATGGCCTGAGTGTAGGGTGCGTGGGACTGTGGATGCTCTCCAGAGTTGACCAGTACACTGATATCGTAGTCCAGGTAACGCCGCTGTTTGTTCCAGAACTGGCGCAAGGTATCGTAATTGTAATGCACCAAGTGGGACTTGAGATAACCTGCCTTACCTTGGAGCATCACCAGTTCGTGAACTCCGCGTTGAGGATCATAGCGCGCGTGCGCACGGTGCAGCAGCCGCATCTGATAGTCGGGATACCAGCCTGTGGCGCGCATTCGGTGGCCTAGGATGTAGTTGTACCGGGGGATCCACCAACCGGTTTCCGTGCAGTCAGGGAGGATGGTGCCGATCTCGCTAGCCAGCTCCGGCGTAGCTCGTTCGTCGGCATCCACGAACAGAATCCAGTCGGCAGTGACGCGTTCCAGGGCGACGTTGCGTTGCTGTGCGTAGTCCTTCCAAGGATTCTGGATCACCTCTGCGCCCGCATCGCTCGCCAGTCGGCAAGTTGCATCTGTACTATAGCTGTCCAGGACAACGACACCATCGGTCCAGTTGAGGCTCCCAATGCAGGCGGTAATATGAGTCTCTTCGTTGAAAGTGAGGATCACGGCCTTAAGCATCGCTGTGGTGCCCGCCTATGCCCAAGCTTCCAAGATACGCATATAGGCTTTCGCCCAGTCATCGGTCTCCGCCTGTTTTAGCCGTCGGGCGAAGACAAACCGCACAGCCAAAGCGGCAAGAGTGCTGACCAAACCGCGGCGGTGCTTACTGTAGAGGTAAGCCCTGCTCTCCCAAAGGCAGGCAGTTGTCTCAGGAGGTGCTTGTCGGCTGCTTGCTCCTCCGACGTGTACGACCTCTGCTGTGGGGACCAGCCAGCTCTGCCAGCCTGCCTTGCGCATCCGCCAGGCCCAGTCGATCTCCTCACAGTACATAAAGAAACGCTCGTCCAGGAGTCCTACGCTCTGGACAGCCTCTGTCCGGGCCATCATAGCAGCGCCCAGCGGGTGATCGACGCGAAAGGGATCGGGGCGTGTATATTGCTCCGGTGAATAGCGTCCGTTGAGTGCCGAATAGTAGAAACGCTCCGGCATAAGGTTGAGACCGAAGAGAGCCTGGGTCAAGCCCGGGAAACGAAACGCGCTTTCCTGAAGTGAACCGTCAGGGTTGAGAAGCTTTGGCCCTACGAGCCCGGCTTGGTGCTCAGTATCAAAGAACCCTAACAGCGTCGTGATTGCGCCTGGTCTGACAATTGTATCTGGGTTGAGAAGCCAGAGATAGGCAGCTGTGTCCAGCAGCTGCGCCATTGCGATATTGTTGCCCCTGACATATCCTAGGTTTGTGTCCCTAGCCTCGAGATGGACCCAAGGATATTTTGCCTCCACCAACTCGGCGCTTCCATCAACGGAGCCGTTGTCTAGTACCCAGGTCTGTGCTCGATACTGCTCACGATTCAGGGCATCGCATAACGATGTCAGACAACGGTCAAGGTCCTCGCGAACGTTCCAGGAGACGATGATGATGCCCAGATCTGTTTGCGGGTCGCGGGGTTTGGAGGACACTGGCCTCTAGGGTTCCCAGATCTCAACGAAGTTTGGCGCAACCCGGTTGTTTACCGGGGCGATTCGTACATCCTCGTGGATCAGCCCTGCCCAATAATAGAGGGGATTGCGGACCGGAACGTCCACAATCCGAATGCATCCCGTCACCAGTGAACGCGCCTGTGGAGGTAGATACCAATAACCATCGACTTCCACCAGGTCGACGCCCGGTTGTCCGATTCCCCAACGGAAAGGATAATTGCGCATACTGGTGTCGAAATCCACGGCAACTCGGAAGGCGCCGGACTCCTGATGCCAGCCGAGGGTGTTATGATTCTGATCACTCTCATAGAGGGTGCCAGGCCACGGCCCGGTCGTGCGGATATAGGTCTGGCTATCGTTCTCGACGGTTAGAGTGAAACACAGGGTGTCGGAGATCACGAGCGTGTTGACTGACCACTCCACTTCTCCGTTTACGATGTAGGCGCGGGGCATTCCAGCATTCTCGATTGTGAGAGTGTCGGTCACGACGACCCTCTGTCCCACCGCGTCCCGAGCCTCGGCATAGATGGTGTAGACGCCATCCGGCGGCGGTTCGCTGCCGGCATCGATGCCACCGTCGTAGTCGTAAGTATGCCATCCCTTCGCGTTGGGCCGTGTTGTCCGTTCGTCCTCTGGAATGTGGTGCTCGAAACCATCTACCCCCTTCAAGTAGACACGGAGTTCCTCGACATCTTTCTCTAACACCAGGTTGATGGTAACCCGGTCGTTAATCCCATCCTGATTGGGCGAGAAGATCCTCGGGTGTACATTGAATCCACGGATGCCGGGGAGTGCCGTGTCGGCATCCTGAATCGTGAGTGTGCCAGTTACAGCCTTGGTTTCACCCTCCCTGGTCTCAGCGTGCAACTCCCACATGTAGAGGCCATCCGAAAGCATCCGATTCAGGACCGTGTAATCGAGTTGTCCATCACTGGGATGATCATAGCCTTCAACCACGCCCCCAAAATAGACGGTATATGGATCGTCGCTGGCGCTGACCGGACGCGGCGGCCGGAAGTAGTAGACTTCCTCACCGGTGAGCAGTTCGCCGCCCACTACGCTTTCAACTGGTATGAGCCTGAAGCTGACAATGGCGTTCCGATTGAGGTAGAATTCGATCCTGGTGAGGTCGGCTTCGCCGTCAGCATTAGGTGTGATCAGCGTCGGGCTAAGAGTGACGCCCTCCAATAGCGGTCGCGGTTGACAGGCTGCCAAGGCAGCACTTAGAACGCCTAAAATCAACGCCAGCCCGACCAGCAAATACCGCGGCCGACGTTCTGTAAGTGCGTTGGGTTCAGCTGGTAAGTCCGGAGTCTGAGTGTACATGGGTATCTTGATTGTGGTCATTGATCTCTCCGCCTGGGAAGTGTACCAGACAATGATGGGCTGACAACCTAAGTTGTTTGCCTAACCGGTGTGACTGCGCTACAATAAGGGAAAGGGGAGAATCAGGACAGGATATGAAGGCCCGTCGAAGGCGATACGGGATCGGTTGCTTACTCCTGCTGCTCTTTATGTCGGTTGTCCCGCCGCTGCGCGCCCAGGAGTCACCACCTGATCCCGTTCTTGAACTCATGGCTCAGATGTCCCCAGAGGCTAAGGTAGGTCAGCTGGTATTAGTGACTTATCCGGGCGACGATGTGGGGTCCGATGCTGAGATTGTCAACCTCATCCGCGACTATGGGGTGGGTGGGGTGGTGTTGCGTGCCAGAAACGGGAACTTCGGCGCCGGGGGCATCGCCGCCGGTCAGCTGATTTCGATGACGAACCAGCTTCAGATGGCAGCTTGGGAACCTCGTCTCCCAAGCCCGCCGTTCCCTGGCGGATCTGACGCTGCCGGTGTGCCTGCGCCCTACATTCCCCTGGCTATCGGCGTCCAAGCCTATGAGTCAGGTCTAGTTCCTTCATCTTTGGTCTCTGGCGCCTCCGACTTACCCACGCCCATGGCCATCGGCGCGACTTGGGACCCCGCTCTGTCGGAGTCCGTTGGCGAAGTCCTGGGTCGTGAGTTGGCTGCGCTGGGGTTCAATTTGTTCTTGGGGCCGAATCTTGATGTCCTCTACACACCGCGTCCTGGCAATCCCGCCGATCTGGGAACCCGGGTTTTCGGTGGTGACCCGTTTTGGGTAGGCCAGCACGGCACGGCCTATATCCGTGGCCTACATCAGGGAAGTGCGGGCCAGCTTCTCGTTGCACCGCGACATCTCCCGGGTTTGGGCAGCGCTGACCGTCTTCCTGAAGAAGAGATTCCTACGGTTCAGAAACCGCTTGAGCAACTCAAGCAGATTGAGCTTGTGCCGTTTTTTGCAGCCGCCAATGAATTTCCTGGCGCGGACTCGGCTGCTGACGCATTCCTGGTGACCCACATACGTTACAGAGGGTTTCAAGGGAATAACATCCGCCGGCAGACTCGTCCGATCAGCCTGGACGCGACGGCGCTGAAGCTGGTTGTCGGTCTCCCAGAAGTTGCACCGTGGCGTGCGGAGGGAGGTGTGCTGATCGCTGACGACCTCGGTCTCCCCTCAGTGCATCGAAGCTACGATCCGAGCGGTGTTTCTTTTAATCCTCGACGGGTGATACAGGACGCGCTGAGTGCGGGCAACGATCTTCTGATCCTCGACCGCTTCGGCTCGACAGATG
>PWVB01000155.1 GCA_003562365.1 Anaerolineae bacterium | reverse complement strand
GTTACGGGACGAGCTGCGCAAGGCGATGGCGCGCCTGCGACACAAGGTATCTGTCATTCAAGGTTTCATCCGCCAGGTCTATCCAGATCTCGTAGTTAGCTAGTTTTGTCAGGATCAGTAACCTCACCCAGAGTGTCACATCAACCACATCAGACGGTTCGGCAACTGGCCGCGGCTCGTTGATCCTCAGCGCACAATCGCCCCCAGCGTCTGCTGCAGGCGCTGCCTCACTTCCTTTTGAGAGATGCGCGAGGTCTGCGGGACCATAAACCGGTGTTTGCCCGACGTGGTGCGCAACTCGAGTGTGATGGCCTGCTCAAACCCATCCTCGTTTGCGTGGGACCGGCGGACACGCACTCGGCGCACGGCCTGGTTGGGAATAATGAAGCTGCCGGGATACTTTACTATAGCACCATCCGGGCCCAAGGCCTGGAGGCGCTCGACCATAAGGCCCACCCAACCCATCTGCGCCGCAGCCTGACCCAGCAAGCCCTTCCCCTCCGCCTTAGCCGACTCCCGAGCCTCCTGGACAAACGCGTTCATCGTCTGCTTGTCGATGTGCACAAAGACCAACCGCGTGGAGGTAGCTAACAGGACAAAGCTTTCGACACCCAATCCGAGGAAACCTTTCTTGCGTTGGAGAGTTGGAATACAGGTCATGACAGGCTCACTCGAGACAGAAACGGGACCCGCTGGCGGCTTCGCTGTCACCGCGGCCTCCTCGGATTCGGCAGACGCTGCTGGGGGACGCGGTGGCAAAAAGGGCGGTCGCGACGAACTCGAGGGCGGCGATATCGGTGGTGATGCATTATTCTCGGCACCGGGTGCGCCAACGGGGGGCGACCCTGCAGATGGGGTGTCGGCTGCTGAGGCAACGCGCACCCGGCTACCACACTGACCGCAGAAATGGGCAGCCTCAGCTAGCGGCGCGCCACACTGAGTGCAAAACTTGGGAGACGGCGTCATAGATCTCTCCTGTATTGTCTGATCGTATGCTTTGTGGTGCAAATTCACGAGTCGTCAGATACCATATCAAGGTGCCCATATTCTAGTGGACACCGGACAGCACACAACCCCAGCCTTTATCGCCGCCAAGAGGGGATCCTTGCTCGCTGCCCGTGAAGCAGTTTGACGGCTGCACCAATCTTGCACCAGTATTCACTACCGGACACTTTCTATCATACGAGGTATAGCAGAATCCACAGGTATAGCAAAGCCCAGATTCAACTTGAGGTAACCGTTCAGGGTGGTAGACACTGTCGGTAGCAGAGACGGCGCCGGCCGCCCCGAATGGGCCGCTTCGCAGGCTTCGGTGAGATAGTCCAGCGCGTTGCGCCTCTGTTGTTTCAAGGTACTAACGACGGTCATAATCCGTTCGGCAAAACGACTACCAGCTTCACTCTGCGCGCCGAAGCTCATTTTGCGCCAGATGACGCCCGGGCGAACTTGCCGCTCGCCGAGGTTGTTGGTGGGGTCCAAGCCTTCGACATGCACGAAGGTCCACAGGAACGCCTCGCGTTTGAGGATGTCACGGCACGTCTCCGCAGTCTTGTCATAGGCGTAGATAGTGCCTTGTCGCAGCACGGCATCGACTTCCTGTTGGACAGATTCCATCTTCGCCTGGAAGTCCGCACGATACATTGTCGCTATTCTGAGAAAACAAAGTGGCCGATAACAACGTGCTCTACCGGTTGAATATGGAGCTCTTCTGGGAGATAGCCTTTGGTGCCTCCAATAACAATCCAGACGATAGGCAGCGCGCGCTTTTTGGTAGATGACACTGATCATCAAAGTCATACTGCATCGGCCTACTTCACTGCCGTCGATGGCCAAGAGCAGCGGCTGCCTTTGGACGAGTTCCCGCAACAGTGCGTCGACAAAGGGTAAAAAGTAGACGTCAGCATCGACACGGTAGGACCACATTTAACCGTGGTCAGTCAAAACTCCCCCACTGCGAGGTGGTTTTGATCCAAATGTGGCTCCCCTGTAAAAAGGTGGGTACGTCACCGGCACACCATATATATTGTGTTTTTTAGGACACAAAACGGCATATGTAGTGGGTAAGCTGAGATTATTTGCACTTCCCGACCTTTTTTCAGTAGAGCCAAATGTGGGTATAGATTCCCCACTTTCGCGTCCAAAAAAGCCTTCTTAAGAGTGCAGCCAATCGCTTTTGGGGCGACCACGGTTCCCTGTGATCCTACCATCGACACGCTTATTCTAGATCCAACGGCGAAACTTTTCGACATGACCCTCTTTCTTCGTTGCATCGAGGACTTTGTTAGCAATGACCGGCAGCTTGGTGACCTTGCTCCCCACAATGTCGCTGGCCATCGCCGCCAACGTGTTCGAGTGCCGCGCCGGATTCCCCTGAGGTTCTGTCGGATAGAGTTGTTTTAATGCGCGTTTCATGGCAAGATGTCTTCGACGGTTGTCGCTCATGGTTTGCTCCTTTGCTGAGTGATGTCAGCTTGAGCCCGCCATGAGCCAACCATCGTAAAAAGTGTCCGGTAATGAATCTACACCGAAGCCTAATCCCAGCAGGAGGAGGCGTTTCAATGTCACCTGGTGATCGCTATCAGCCGACCCCATACATCAAGATTGCCCATCCCGAGTGGAGCAAGCAGGCTGCGATTTATCAGATCAACACCCGGCAGTTTACACCAGAAGGCACCTTCGCAGCCGCCGAGGCCCATCTGCCCCGGCTCAAGACCTTAGGTGTCGATATCCTCTGGCTGATGCCCGTTCACGAGATCGGTGTTGTGAACCGCAAAGGTACACTGGGCAGCCCCTATTCGGTCAAGGACTACTACAGCGTGAACCCTGAGTTTGGCACCCTTGAAGACCTGAAGCACTTTGTGGCCACGGCGCACGCGGCGGGGATGTATGTGATCCTTGATTGGGTCGCGAATCATACCGCATGGGACAATCGTTTGGTAGATGAGCACCCTGAGTGGTATGTGCGGGACTGGAAGGGCGATTTCCGCCCGACGCCGTGGTGGGACTGGCCAGATATCATCGACCTCGACTACAGCCAGCCGGCTGTGCGCCAGTATATGACCGAAGCGCTGATCTACTGGGTGTCCGAGGTCAATGTCGATGGCTATCGCTGCGACGTAGCCGGTTTTGTTCCCACGGACTTCTGGAACAACGTCCGCAAGGAGCTCGATCTCATAAAGCCTGTCTTCATGCTGGCCGAATGGGAAGCGCGCGATCTTCACGCCGAGGCTTTCGACATGACCTATGCCTGGAGCTGGTTCGATGCCGTAAAGGCCGCCACCACCGGTGGGAAGACGCTTGCGCCTCTCTTTGTCTACTACTCGTGGAACGAGAAAGCCTATCCGAGAGACTGCCTGCGGATGACTTTCGTCACAAACCACGACAAGAACGCCTGGGACGGAACCGAGTATGAGCAGTTCGGCGACGGTGTAGAGGCCGCGATTGTGCTGTCCATCGTGGGGGAAGGAATGCCGCTCATCTACAATGGGCAGGAGGCGGGAAATACGCGACGCCTGGCCTTTTTTGAGAAGGACCCAATCCACTGGCAGCCGCATCCGATGGGCGATCTATACCGCAGGCTGTTGAAGTTAAAGAAAGCCAACAGCGCACTCTGGAATGGACAGTGGGGCGCGCGGATGATCCATATCCCCAACAACGCACCCGACAGCGTCTTTAGCTTCGTGAGGGCGAACGATCGCAACAAGGTGTTCTCCACGATCAACTTTTCTCCCACTGAGCAGCGGGTCACCTTTGAACAGCGCCTCTGTCACGGGTACTATACTGACGCTCTCAGAGAGGAACCTCTGACAGTTGATGGCACGACAGAGTGGATAATGCAGCCTTGGAGTTATCGAATCCTGGTAACCTGATCAGCCTCAGATCTCAGCGGATAACAAAACCTGACGCACGCCTCGGGCCATAGTTATGCCCAATCCTGTGCCCATCCGGCTATACCCGTGACTTTGCCCCCAGCCTCCAGATAGGCCTGCTCGATATTCCACCGATGAGCGTTCGGATAGCTATCAGGCTGAGCGAACGGTATGGACACGCAACAGTCCAGAGTCTCCGCCAGCTCGGCGCCCTGTTCCACCGCCTTGGCTGCGCAGTCATAGACCTCGCCCAGATAGACCAGATCGCCAGCGAACCGATCGTGGATCTCTCGAGGGTCTGTGGTCGGGGTGCCGTGCCCGGGAACCAGGCTCCGGATTTCGAGGGCGGCAAGGCGTCGCAGCGTCTGCCGATAGGCAGCAAAAGTATCCATCACCATAGGAACCTCCAGATCGCTCAGCATATCACCGGCCCACAGCAGCCCGCTGCGGGACTCATAGAGGCTACAGTGGTCAGGTGCGTGGCCTGGTGTCGCCAGCACCCTCAACGTCGTAGGGCCAAGATACAACCTGAGTTGCTTGGAAAAGGTGACGTCGGGATTCGGTGGGACGAAGGATCTCTCCTGAGGCACATCCGTCTCCGTACGCCAATCGGTCACTTGGCGGATCAGGTCGGAAGCGTGACGCCGCAGCAATGCCCGGTAGGCATCCTGCGCGATCACCGGCGCCTGTGGGAATCGCTCCGGACCCAGAAGGTGGTCCCAATGAGCGTGCGTGAGCACGATGCCTCGAAGCGTGGCCCTGCTGCCGGCAACAAATGCCACGATGTGATCAAGTTCTGTCGGAGTAATACCGGGATCGACGAGGTAGCAGCTCCCTGCGTCAAGCAACAGCGCGCTGTTGGTGGCAAAGACGGCGCTCTGTGCTACCCATAAGTTCTTGGTCAGCGGCTCAATCTTCGACACTCGCACCTCAGATGCCCTGCATCACTGTGGAGAGGATTGGATCGCCAAACCCTGCTACGGCCTGTTGAACCGCTGGAGCACCACGTCCGCATAGTGCATCCTGGAATACCGGTCTACCGTTCCGCACCTCCGTGACCACCTCAGTAGCAGAAAACCGATCCCGTACGATGGTAATGAAGTCTGTCCGCCGCCACCGAGGCCGAGAACGGGAGGGTCAAGGGGGATCAACGGACCAAGTTGCCCCTTGCGATAGGACTCCACAGCAGGCTGATAGTCGGGCGCGTCCGGGAAAAAGTGGCGGCGGAGTACCAACGCGTGATCGCCGGTCTCTGCAAACCAGTGGAACGCCCTGTGATCCGACCCACAAGGCGCAGTAAGGTTGAAGGCCAAGATGGCCCCACCGCCGACGCAGGGCGTGGCGCCCGGAAAAACAATACCACTCCTCCTCCTGAGCAAGGTGGAAGTGCCACGCCTGCGCCATCACGTCAACCGAAACCCATTCGGCCGCGAGAAACATACCCGACCTCCACCCGTGAAGTGGGCCAAGTATAGGGAGGGCATCCAAAAAATCAAACCAGCGAGCCCGCCCTATGCTGCCGTAGCTCTGATTCAGAAGAATCGGGACTGGGTTGACAACAGACCAGGAGCGTTAGGATAGAGGCACATATCTGTACAGAACAGGGAGGCTGCTTCGATGCATATACACCATATTGCTATCGCGGTGCGAGACTTAGATACAGCTTTAGCTTTCTATCGGGATGCCCTGGGTGCTGAGGTCGCCGAGCGCCGGGAGGTGCCCACCGAGGGCGTCGAGATCGCCTTTCTTCCTTTGGGAACGTCGGAGATTGAGCTCCTGGAACCCTTGGATCCAGACAACAGCATTGGGCGATTCCTGGAACACCGTGGGGAGGGGATTCACCATCTCTGCCTGTTGGTGGATAACGTCGAGCGGACCATCGCGCGACTCGAAGCGCAAGGGGCGCGGATGGCCACACCGGTCCGAGTGCAAGAGGATGGCACCCGCTATGCCTTTATCCATCCCAAGAGCGCTCAAGGGGTGTTGATCGAGCTCTATGAGAAGCCGGCTCAGTGAAAGAAGAGTCAGTGGGGCGATGTACAGTGCCGCCCCACTGATCCGAAAGCGTAAAACGTCATTCGCGCTGGCTTGAGCCGTCGCGCGGACGGGGTAAATGGAGACGCGTCAGGCGCCCACCAGTTGCTTTGCCAGCGTCGCTGCTCGACTGGCGTCAGGCGCATATCCATCGGCACCAATCTCGTCCGCATAGGCTTGCGTCACGGGGGCACCGCCGATCATCACCTTGACGGTGTCGCGCACGCCGGATTCCTCTAGCGCATCAATCGTGTTCTTCATATTCGGCATCGTTGTCGTCAACAGGGCCGACATCGCAATGACGCCAGCGCCCTGGCTCTTCACCGCATCCACAAATTGCTCGGGAGACACATCGGTGCCCAGGTCCACGATCTCGAATCCAGCGCCTTCCAGCATCATACAGACGAGGTTCTTGCCAATGTCGTGGAGATCGCCCTTGACCGTTCCGGCGGCGACTCTGCCAACGGGTTTGACGTCCGCATCAACTAGCTTTGGTTTCAGGATCGCCAGTCCGGCTTTCATTGCCCGGGCCGCAATCAGCATCTCAGGGACAAAGTACTCGCCATCCTCAAAAAGTCGTCCGACCTCGGCCATGGCCTTGATCAGACCCTCATTAAGGATCTCGGGAGCAGATGTCCCCTCATCCAGGGCTTCGTGCACCTTGTCCTCGACCAGATGCATATCCCCATCCATAATGCCTTCGCGAATAACGTCGAGCTTGTTCTCCATACCACTACCTCCTGGGTTAGCCACTGTGTTTACAACGATCCCGCATTAGCTGGCTATTATATAGGACAACATCCGAAAACCAAAACAACCTCACGAAGCGCTCCCGAAACCGACTAAGCCTTCTGCAACCGGCATCATGCCATCCGATGCGTCGGATTCGGAAAGGAGGGATGGAAGTACGCAACCCGGTCGGCCTCAACGTCCGCTTCACGCGCCGCCAGCGCCAGCGCTTCTTCCACCAGTCGATGCAGCTCGGTGGCATCGGTCTCCACCCGTGCATTCAGCAAGACCGAGACACGGTCACCAGGCAGGTCAGGAACTAGATCCCGCCAATCCGCCGCTAGCGTTGCCCAACTCACCTTGGCCGAGACATCACCGGCACTTATAAGCAGCTTGACATGGCCGATGGCCAGATCACGACGCTCGATGCCCGCGAGGAGTGCCTCCGCGAAACGACACACAATCCCCCGTCCGGCGCCATCGGGCACTCGGAAAATCAGGGTCTCATCCAACCAGGCCAGGGCCGCCTCACCGGATCCGTAGCGCCGATAGTCGATATCAAGCGGCTCCAGCGGTGGTTTGGCTCCCCCGGAGGTCAAAGCGTTAACCCAGCCCACCACCTCCCGTGTCTCCAGAGAATTCTGAAGCCGTAGCGAGATCCCAGTAAATGCGGTCTCTGCTAGCGCCAACACCTTGTGAGCATCAGCGAGGGAGAGCAGATCCCGCTTGTTGATGATCAACATCCCGGCCTCTTCAATTTGCTTATCAAACAAGTAGATCACTTCATCACTAAATGGCATCGGCAGGTTCAATAGGCGCCGATGCAGGAGACGTGCATCGACAAAGACCGAGAAACTGCGAGGAGTTGCAGTATCGGGCGCCCGCAGCGCCAGAAGGGGCTTCACCACGGTAGCAACAATGTCTGCACAAGAGCCAACCGACTCCGCGAAGATCACCTCTGGTTGCGCTGCCTCACCAAGCTGGGCCAGCCGCACATCCAGATCGTCGTAGTTGCAGCAGAAGCAGCCCCCCGTGACCTCCACCGCAGGGATGGCAGCACTGTGGAAGAAAGCAGTATCCACCAGATATTTACCCTGATCGTTGGTAACCACACCTACGCGCTTTCCCTCGCCCATCAAGACCTTCGCAGCGTTGATGATCGCTGTGGTCTTGCCGCTGCCCAAGAACCCACCGACGATGTGCAAATCCACGACTAAGCCTCAAGATGCTTCTTGATCTCGTCCACCAACTCCCGATTGCTCGGGATCAACGACGAGTACTTCAACTCTCCGTTGATATAGATACTGGGCAGGTTCTTCACCCCCATCTTCTTAACGCGGGCGACATTCTCACGCTCGGTGAATTTGTATTCCACCAGCTCCACCCGCCCCGCTAACTCCGCAGTGGCGCGCACCGCAGCATCTCGCATATAGGCACAGGCCGCGCAGGTATCCGAATCCAGTGTAAAGACCTCGACCAGCGGGCGATCGAGGGCGTCGTATTCCGGCAGGCGAACAGCGCCAAGATCCAGCGTCTCAGCCTGGTAATTAGCCAACATCGCCCGAGTGCCCTCGGGATCGCGTATCGCCTGCACCACGCCCACGACGTTCTCGGTGGGCACGTCGTAGGGCATGTCGCAGCCAGGTGCCAGGATGAAATTGTGAGTATCGATAGTGGCCAGGAGATCCACGACAAACTTCATATTGTCCTGTTGGGATCCCAGCAGCATGTGTGTGGTTAACGGGATGTTGCCGCCCATCGTGATGTTGTAGCGATCGGTGATCTCTTTCGCCGCTGCCAGGTCGATGTTCTCGTCAATGGAGATAGAGTCCGGTGCGGTCTCACACATCACCTCAATGTTCTTCGTCGCGTCCCCGCACACAAAGAAGGACGAAAAGACACCGCGCTGGCGAATGAGATCGAAGATGCCCGCATAGGGCTGCAGGAGCAATTTCCTGAAGTGCCGCGGAGAGATCTGGGAGACCAGCGGGTCCACTACGCCGATAACGTCCATCCCAGCGCCAACGTAGAGCTCAGACATACGGTTGACAACAGCTGAAGCATAGGCCAGCAGCTCAGAGAGAAACGCCGGATGATCAAACATATCCATGAAGATTTCGGTGCCCCGGAGATGCGATGCCAGAGTGAAGACTCCAGTCACCAGTCCGTAAAGGGCCGTCTTCGCCCCGACCTCGACCTTCATCCGGCGCATAACGTCCAGGACCATCGGCAAACGACCATCATTCGGCGTAGGCAGGTGGTCAGGAATCTCCATCCTCGACGCCAGGGGGTGCAACGCCACTGTCGGCGGCCCCTTGTCAGCCCACACCAGATCGCACCCCAGAATCTCAGCCTCAATCTGAAGATCAAATACTATCGGCTGTCCGTCAGGATCATAAGTGCGATTCACTGCCAACAGAGATTCAAGCAGTTTGTCGCCGTCCGTCAGCACCTCACCGGCCGTGTAACCCACCAGTTTCCCGGCGTGTACGCCGGCGAACGGCACCCACGGAATGGCGTCGGTAGGTTCGTGCCTGAGTGTCCTCTCGATCAGATCCTTACCGACCCTTGCATCGTTGTGCTGTGCCACAGTATCCTCCCCTTAATTCACGAATATAGTGGGCTACCGTTCTCCAATACCTACTAAAATCTACCATGAGATTCTATGCTTGGTTCCTGCTTCAACGAGGCCGCCAACTATACTGCCGTTGGTCTTATATCCTCTCCGCAAGCGTGACTTTCCGCCGAACTGACGGTAGTTTTTGATGCCAAATTGCGTAGATGGATAGCCGCGTTCCAGTCGCGGTCGTGTATTGCACCACAGTCACATGTCCATTCTCTGTCTGACACCTTCAACTCCGAATTGATGCAGCCGCAGTGACGACAC
>PWVB01000346.1 GCA_003562365.1 Anaerolineae bacterium | reverse complement strand
GCCAAAGCAAATCCAAAGCTACTTGGCGACCCTACACAAGTTGCTGATCAGTGTAGGCGAGATGGTGGCGCTGACGCACGCCGCATAGAAGCGATTCAAGTTGCAGAGCGACGCGCTGTGGACGGAGGTCCAGGCCAGTGCGGGGGTCCAGGCCGACGAGATCGGTTGACGGGAGGATGGTCAGAAAGCGTATGCGTGGGCGTATGCGTTTGTGAGGGACAGCGGCGCACCGCTGCGCTGCGTGTTCTATAATGCCAGCCTCAGCGCCGGAGTGCCCCAAGGGGTCCTGGACTGGTTGTTCCTTGGATACCTGGTGAGCGACTCCTACGCTGCATGCAATCCACTGCGCGGCCCGCTTCAGTCCTATTGGTGCAGCTGCTGCGCGACCTGCATGCGCTCAACGAAGAGAAAGCCAAGAAACTTTGGGTGCTCCAGTGAGCCTATGCGGTGCGCCAGCTGTACGATGAGGTCCACGGACGCGCTTGGTGCAGTACAATGGGCAGCTCGAACGCCTGTGTGCCTTGGGGCAACAACATACGTGGGTGTCTGCGAACCCTGTCGCTTGGCCAGACGGCTCTTACACCATCACGATGGGTCAATCTAGTTCGTCTTGGTGCCGAAGGTGCCCGCGGAAGATAGCCTGGCGGAGCGAGTGTTACGGCACTGGGCCATCATGCGCAAGATCGGCGGCGACTCGCGTTGTCCTGGCGGCTCCAGAATCCGCCTGGCCCTGTTTAGTCTGTTCAGTTCTTGGGCAGCTGGCGACCTTAACCTCTTCTTCCACTATGTTGCGCTACGACAGTCCCCGATTCACGCCACGCCAGCGGCTTTCTCACCCTAGCGCTAAACAAGCTTGCTCATCAAGTGGACCGTGTTAAAATGGACCTCCGTACGCTTTTCCACATCTTCGTGCGGAGGAGACACTCATGATTGACCAGTCCAGGGATTGGCACGCCCTTGGCGTGCCGGAGGTCATTGAGACCTTACAGACCGATGGGCAGATCGGCCTGGCACCAGAAGAAGCCAAGCGCCGCATCGATGAGTATGGGACGAACGAGCTCCTGGAGAAACCGCCCCCGACTTTCTGGGATCGCCTCTGGGCACAGCTGACTGAGTTCGTGGTCATCATTCTGCTGGTCGCCGCGATCGTCTCAGCGCTGCTGGGTGACTACATCGAAGCTGCCGCGATTATGGCGATTGTCGTCCTTAACGCAGCCATTGGCGTCATCCAGGAGAGCCGGGCTGAGGAAGCGCTGGCTGCGCTCAAGAAGATGGCCGCCCCTGATGCACAGGTCATTCGCGGTGGCAGCAGGGTGACGGTTCCCACGCGCGAGCTGGTGCCTGGTGATGCTGTCTATCTGGAGGCGGGCAGTATCGTGCCCGCCGATCTGCGCTTGATACAGTCCATGAACCTGAAGGTGGAGGAGGCCTCGCTAACCGGCGAGTCGGTGCCGGTCAATAAGCACGCAGATCGTGTTCTACCGCCGGAGGCAGACATCGGCGACCGGCGTAATATGGCCTATATGAGTACAACGGTGACGTATGGGCGAGGACAGGGGGTAGTCGTTCGCACGGGTATGAAGACGGAGATCGGTACGATTGCCGAGATGATCCAGTCGGTTGAGGAAGAGGACACCCCACTTCAGAAAAAGCTCGATCAACTGGGCAAGACGCTGGGTTTGGGCAGCCTTGTCACTGTGGGATTGGTGCTGGTGATCGGCTTGGTCCGTCCTCTGGTGATGGCTACCGAGATCGCGAACTGGGTGGAGTACAGCAAAGACTTCTTCATCTTGGCGGTGAGTCTGGCGATTGCGGCGGTGCCGGAGGGCTTGCCTGCGGTGGTCACGATCTGTTTGGCTCTGGGTATGCAGGAGATGGTAAAGCGTCACGCTTTGATTCGCAGCCTCCCTGCCGTTGAGACACTGGGCTCCACGATGGTCATCTGCTCTGATAAGACCGGCACCCTTACGCAGAACCAGATGACAACCGTTCGCATCTGGGCGGATGATAGAGAGTACGCTGTGTCGGGGCGCGGCTATAGTCCGGCTGGCGATTTCGCGCTTAATGGGCAAACCGTTGATCTCGCAGAGCATGCCACGTTGCGCCATACGCTGTGGGGGGGAGCAGTCTGCAACGATGCGATCCTGGAAAATGATGATGGCACGGCCTATCGGATGGTGGGAGACCCGACAGAGGGCGCGATGATTGTCGCTGCCGAGAAGGCCGGCTACCATCGGAACGAACTGGCGCGCGTATTTCCCCGGGTAAATGAGATCCCCTTTGACTCAGAGCGCAAGCGCATGTCCACTATTCATGAGCTAAATGGATACGATAGCTCTGGGAGTGGCTCCATAGCCCCCCAATCTCTTGGGTCTCCGTATGTTGCGGTTGTCAAGGGGGCGCCCGATCTCGTCCTAGAGCGCTGTGATCGATTTCTGTCTGATGCGGGACCGGTCACGATGACGGCGGAGCATCGCGAGGCAATTCTCGAGGCAAACATAGCCATGGCGTCTCAAGCGCTGCGGGTGTTGGCGGTCGCATACCGTCCGCTGGAGGTGCTGCCCGAGGAGCCGCAGCCCAACGAACTAGAGCAGCAGCTGGTTTTCGTCGGCCTGCAAGGCATGATCGATCCTGCACGGCCCGAGGTGCTGCCGGCTGTCAAAAAAGCACAGGGTGCCGGACTGCGGACGATAATGGTGACCGGCGACTACGCAGCTACTGCGGCAGCGATTGCTGGGGAGATTGGCATCCTTCGCCCTGGCAACGAGACCATCTCGGGGGCCGAGCTTGAGGCAATGAGCGATGAGGAGCTCCATCGGCGCATTGATAATGTCGATGTCTTCTCACGGGTGGCTCCCCATCATAAGATGCGCATAGTCAATGTGTTGCGCGACCGCGGTAATGTGGTAGCGATGACGGGTGATGGGGTGAACGATGCGCCAGCGCTCAAGCAGGCGGATATCGGGATCGCGATGGGCATTACAGGTACGGACGTGACCAAACAGACGGCGGATATGGTGTTGACCGATGATAACTATGCCTCGATCGTCAGCGCTATCGAGCAGGGTCGGGTGATCTACTCCAATATCCGCAAGTTTGTCTACTTCCTGCTCTCCTGTAATGTGGCGGAGATTGCTATTCTGTTCACGTCCACGCTGTTTGGGTGGGCCCCACCATTGACGGCAATCCAGCTGCTCTGGCTGAACTTGCTAAGTGATGGCGCCCCGGCACTGGCACTGGGGTTGGAGAAAGGGGATCCAGACTTGATGGAGCGCCCACCGAGGCCCCCTGACGAACCGGTCATCAACCGCGAGATGACGTTAGGCGTGGCGGTGCAGACCTTCGCGATCTCTGGTGCGGTGCTAGCGGCCTATTGGTTAGGCCGGACTGTGTTTGCGACTACGGGCACCGACCTCAGAGTCGCAAAATCCATGGCGTTTGTCACACTGGTCATGTCGGAGCTCTTCCGGGCGTATACCTCTCGCTCCGAACGCTACCCGCTCTTTAAGTTGGGGCTTTTCACCAATAAGTATATGCAGTACGCAGTAGGTTTCTCGATGATCTTGCTGCTCTTCGTCATCTACGTTCCGTTCTTCCACGAGATCTTTGACACCGTTCCATTGGGATCGCGCCACTGGCTGGCAATGGCTCCATTGATATTGCTGCCTTCGATTGTGGCTGAGGTCCAGAAGCTCCTTGTCTTCAGATTTAAACAGAAGCGTTTTGTCTGATGGCCTGCTGAGGATGAGCTGTTCAGGCTAAGGTGCCGATCTGCAGTCGGTATCGGTCGACCCACAACCCACAGCATCGCCCGGTTCAGGGCGATGCTGTGGGTCACACGAATCAGTGGTACCGTATCAGATTTCGGGCGAGAAGGTATATCCGACGCCTGGCACAGTGATGACGTAACACGGATGTCGTGGGTCCGGTTCTATCTTGGCGCGCAGCCTGCGGATAAGCCCGCGAACGAGGTCGCGCTCGCCGTCTCCACTGTAACCCCAGACTTGCTCAACCAGTACCTCAGGGGGCAGGACTTGCTCCTTATGGATCATCAGTGTGTAGAGGAGCTTGAACTCTAACTGTGTCAGACGCCGCGGACTGCGCCCACCCACGACGACCGTACGCGTCGCCGGATCGAGTTCCACATCCTGTACGCTTAGAGTGGGCAGCGTGAAAAAGGGGAGGTTAGCAGCGCGCCGGAGCAGGGCACGGATCTGCGCGATCAGCAGGCGGGCGCTGAAGGGCCGCTGGATGATCAGATCGGCACCTGATTCGAGCGCTACGGTATGGGTTGACTCATCCAGCTGCTCGGCGATGATCACGAGAGGCACGTGGCACTGAGCGCGAAGGCTCTTGACAATGGAGAGCGGTGAGCCCTCCTCAGTAGCCAGGACGATCAGATGGACGGGATTGTCCTCAGCTTGTGGAATCGGATCTGGGACCTCCCGATAGCGTGTTACGTTCAGCCCTGAACGCTGCAAAGTCAGGGACAGAATCGCCGTTTCGTCGGGATCTTGGGAGATCAGGACGGCTCGCATCACGAGCGTTTCTTCATCGCTGGATTCTCTTGATGGCTACTCTCTGCGGGGAACAACAGTAACCCTAACGGTGTCACTCCGGGTACTATTGCCCGCGGCATCATAGACGATCACGTGGAACTGGTAGGTGCCGGGTGGGCGCACGGTCCAGTTGACGTTGAATGGTGCCAAGGTGCGCACGGCAAAGGGGTCCTCCTGATTGTTCATAAAGAACTCGACACGTGCAATGGCGTAGTTGTCGCGTACCTGCGCGTCGACATTCACCCACTCGACAAAGCCGTACTCAAACTCTGACCCGGCCAAGGGATGGGTCAGGGCAACCCTAGGCGGCGTGTTGTCGACGGTGACCTGTATTGAGGCCTGCTGTATCTGCTGATCGTGCCCTACCATCTGCAGTTGGAGTGTATAGACGCCATCGCCGAGTCCGGTGGTGTCGAAGTTCTCGAGTACGTTGTTGTCGACCTGTTGACCGTGATGGTCGGGTCCGATGGGGGTCCATTGACCGGGGTTTACGCCCTCGCCATAGAGCAACCGGTAGTATGCGATATCTCCACGTGCATTGCCCACGATGGGGACGATGCCGCTGACGTAGGCATAGGGCGCGGGGGAGAGAATGGCGACATCGGCCTCGGCCTGATTGGGCCCGTGGATGGTGTCAAATTCTGTTGGCGGCTGATACTGTGCCCGGCGTTCTTCCGGCAAACTCGCGATCCAATCCTGAGCCTCCGGAGGCAGCACAATGAAGACGCGCTCTTCGATCAACTCTGGTGGAGTGTAAATTGTAGCTAGCTTTCCGGTCTCTCGGTTGATTGGGTAGACCTGGTGCAATGAGTCGACCTCAGTGGGCTCTGTACCAGGAATCATTAACTCTCTGCGGGTCGCACAGTGTTCGTTGGGCTTCATACCGGACACGTCACAAACCGTTACCTCGATCAGGCCACCGGGGTTGGTAAAGGAAAGGATCGGCTCCTCGAGGTGGGCATATTCCATCACAGCGTGCCAGATGTAGGAGGCGCCGCGTGATCCTGGTGTGTTGATCATATAGTCATCGCCATCCTTATTGCCCTGCCAGACACCAACAGCCAGCTGCGGCGTGTAGCCGACGGTCCAGTTGTCGCTGAAGTTGTTGGTGGTTCCGGTCTTGGCGGCGGCAGGGCGGTTGTTGGAGAGCTCCAAGGCGTTGGGCGATCCGAAGGTTGGCACGCGGGCCCGACGGTCGGCTAGGATGTCTGTGATGAGGTAGGCGAGACGGGGCTCCAATATCTGACGAGACTCCGGTGCCTCGACTTGATAGAGCACCCGACCGCTGCGGTCTTCGACGCGGAGAATAGCAATGGGATCGAGTTCCCGGAAGTTGGGACGCAGATCGCTTTCGGGAACTGGCGAGCCATACATCGTACCGTTATTCGCGAAGACGGTGAAAGCATAGACCTCGTCAATCAGTTTCACCTCACCGCCGCCCAGCGTCAGACTGAGGCCGTAGTGATCCAGCCCTTTGTCCAGCGTGGTGATGCCCATCCGGTGCGCCGTACGCAGCACGCTTTCAATGCCCGTAATCGACATCGTCTCCACGGTCGGTATATTGAGGGAGCGGGCAAGCGCAGCCCGCATACTTACCGGTCCGGAATAGTCCCGCGTGTAGTTCTCGGGGACGTAAGGAGCCATTCCAGGGCCCTGTTCGAACGCCTTGCGCACGTCCAGGAACATATGCGCCGCGTTATGTCCCTGGGCGAGGAAGGTGACATAGGTGAAAGGCTTGAAAGAGGAGCCGGGTTGCCGTAGCCCGTCAGCAGCAACGTTAAAGGCTCCGTCGATTTCTTGGTTCCAGTAGTCGGCACTCCCGACCATCGCTAGAATCTCACCCGTGGTGGGTCGTATAGCTACCAGGGCGGAGTTTTTGACGTTAAAGTCCTGTCCGACCCGATTAGCGGGCACATCTGGCAAGTATTGTGCTGCTTCGCAGCCGCTAGCCATCGCTTCCGGGATTGCCGTAGCGGGGTCTTCCCCCCCTTGAATGCGCAGATAGGTCTGAACGACGCACTGAGCCTGATTGTTCAGCTCCAGATCAAGGGAGGTGTAGACGCGCAAACCGCCACCAGCAACAAGCTCCGGCCCAAACATATCCTCAAGTTCACGGCGCACATACATGGCGAAATGGGGCGCCTTGATGTCGAAGCGTGTTTGTGATTGCGCAAGCTGCCAAGCCTCGGACTTGGCGATCTCGGCCTCTTCGCTGGTGATGCAGCCCTCCTCGACCATACGGCGGAGAACAGTGTGCTTGCGCTGCAGGGCTGCCTCGGGAGCATCAAAGGGGTTCAGGCGAGGGAATTGCGGAATGGCGATCAGGGTAGCGGCTTCAGATAAAGTAAGCTCCTCCGCCGACTTGTCAAAGTAGACTCGGGCTGCCGCGTCAATTCCGTAGGCAAGATTGCCATATAGGTTGGTGTTGAGGTACCATTCCAGGATGCTTTCTTTCTCGTAGAGGCGAGTTAATTCAATGGAGATCAGCACCTCGCGGACCTTGCGGGCATAGCTTTGCTCGAACCGCTGCTCAAGCGGGATGACCGAGTTCTTGACAACTTGCTGGGTGATCGAGGATCCGCCTCGGATATCCTCGCCGCGCAGATTGTCCAGAAAGGCACTGGCGATACCGGCTATGTCAAATCCTGGATTGCTCCAGAATCTCTTATCCTCGAGCGCCACCGTACCGCAGACGACGTACTCTGCCATAGAAGATAAGGAAACCCAGTTACGGTCGCCGGCATTGGGATCAATCACCTCATAGATGAGCTCTGGCTCACGCTGACCGTTACCATTCCTATCGGGGCCCCAAGCGAAGATCTTTGTCGTCTCAAAAGTCTCGACGCTAGCAGTTTCGACTTCATCGGGAGTCGGAAGGCCTTCGGTGATCATGCTATAGGCGCCTGCCGCGGCGCCTACGCTCATGCCGGCAAATAGCAGAGAGGCAAGGGTAACCAACAAAACCAGAAGCCCTAATATGCGCAGGACCAGGCTGAAGCCTGTCCGATTCTGCTTCCGCTTCCGCTCTCGTTGGATGACGATGAGCGTACGAATCATTGACACTGGTGTGCGTCCTCTGGCTGTCATAGTCCGATTTCCTCTGTTCTCCTTAGGTTGCATCCTAGGTATTATGCCCGACCTGGACCCTTTGGCAAGCCACCGCTGGATGCCATATATGATTGGCGTGTAGGTGGCCGTTGGTGATACAGAAATAGTTTCTAGAAATAGATCTCATTGCGATTTTATCTTGTGCTTGACGAATCCGCAATATCCATTAGAATGTATGACATAGCAAAAGGAAAGAACTGACAGAGTATGTTTGAATCACTTACGGACAAGCTGCAGGACATCTTTGATCGTCTCGGCAAACACGGCGTACTGCGCGAGGAAGATATCAAGGCCGTGCTGCGCGAGATACGGCTGGCGCTGCTAGAAGCTGACGTCAACTACAAGGTTGTCAAAGACTTCACGGGAAGGGTCCGCGATAAGGCTGTGGGGGAGGCGGTATCGCGCGCCCTGAACCCGGCTCAGCAGGTGATAAAGATTGTTCACCAAGAACTCGTCGAGACCCTTGGCGCACCAGGTCGGCTGGCATTAACAGGGCCGGCACCTTATGCAATTATGCTCGTAGGTCTGCAGGGTTCTGGCAAGACGACCATGGTGGCGAAGCTAGCTCTGCATCTTCGCTCGCAGGGGCACTACCCCTTGATGGTTGCAGCAGACACCTATCGGCCAGCAGCGGTTACGCAGCTCGAGGTGCTGGGACGGCAGATCGACATTCCCGTCTATGTTGAGGACAACGGCGACGCACCGCCTGATATCTGTGCGCGCAGCCTTGACGAGGCTCGTACTAGAGGCTGTGACGTGGTTATTTTAGATACGGCAGGCCGGCTTCAGATCGATGACGCGATGATGACAGAGCTTGAGGCTATCCGAGGGCTTGTCAATCCTGTTGAGATCCTCCTAGTTGCGGATGCTATGACCGGTCAGGAAGCCGTCAGCATTGCTCAAGGCTTTCACGAGCGTGTCGAGTTGACCGGGCTTGTGCTGACCAAGGTCGATGGTGATGCACGGGGTGGTGCGGCTATCAGCATGCGAGCCGTGACCGGGGTCCCTATCAAGTTTCTTGGTACCGGCGAAAAGGTGAATGCTTTGGAGTCCTTCCATCCAGAGCGGTTGGCTTCAAGGATTCTGGGGATGGGGGATATGCTGACCCTCATCGAACGCGCAGAGGCCAGCTATGATGCTGAACAGGCTGCGCGCATGGAGAAGAAGCTGCAAAAGGGCGACTTCAACTTGGAGGACTTCTTGCAGCAACTGCGTCAGGTGCGGAAGATGGGACCCCTTCAGGAGATCTTTGATATGATCCCTGGGATGGGAAATGCGTTGCGTGGGGTGGAGATCGACCAGCGTCAGACTGAGGATAGCCTGAAAACTGTAGAGGCGATCATCCTTTCTATGACGCCTGAAGAGCGCAGGAATCCTCGGATTCTGAACGCTAGTCGTAAGCGGCGTGTCGCAGCTGGGAGCGGTACGTCGGTGCAGGAGATCAACCAACTGATATCGCAGCATCGTCAGATGCAACGGATGATCAAACGCATCAACCAAGGCAAGCTGCACGGCGGCATCTCAGGGCTGTTTCGATAGCTTACCCCATGCAGGATTAGAAGCGCACGCGCAGAGCGTGCATCATAATCACAGATAACAGAGCTCACATTAACTAGGAGGCGTTTCAAATCTCATGCTTAGAATAAGATTGCGTCGTGTTGGGGCTCGCAAGCAGCCCAGCTATCGTATCGTGATTGCCGAATCGACGGCCCCCAGAGATGGCAAGTTCGTCGAGGCTATTGGTTTTTACAATCCGCGGACCGAACCCGAGACGGTAAGAATTGAGGAAGCGCGAGCGCTCCATTGGCTGTCGGTGGGCGCTCAGCCCAGCGACTCTGTGGCTCGCATCTTTCGGACTCATGGAACCATGGGGCGATTCGAG
>PWVB01000495.1 GCA_003562365.1 Anaerolineae bacterium | reverse complement strand
GGTTACCCCGCAGCGCTGGCCTTCTATCCGGTTTCTGTTCGTCGGGTCTGAGCTTTGTCCTCCTGTCCGTGGACAGGCCGCTTCCTTCAGATTCCGCCTCGCAGCGGACACCCTTGCTTCGACTCGCGGTTCCGGTCATCACGGCCCGCAGAGGTCTTTCACCTCCTAGACATACGACAGGCGGGGCGCACATGAACAGGCGGGGCGCTTAGCGCCCCGCCTGTTGCCTGTTAGTCGATGAGCCCAAAGTCGATCAGGACTCGGGTTCCTCTTCTTCGATCTCACCGTCAGTAGCTTCGAGATCCTCCTCGTCGACTACCTCGGCCTCACCAAGGACCTCAACGTCCGTGGCCAGCGGTTCGATAACTTCCTCCTCTAGGTCTTCTTCGGCCATGAAGGTGACCTGCACGATGGTCTCGTCAGGCGCGTTTAGAATGCTTACGCCATCAGGAACTGTAATATCGTCAACAGCGATGGTGTCGCCAATTTCGGTTAAGCCGGAGACATCAACCTCAATGGAGGGGATCAACGCCATCGGTAGCGCCTCGATGTTCAACTCTGTCAAAAGTTGCATCAAGACGCCCCCCTCCTCTTCGGTCGCCGGTGCCAGGCCCACCGTAACCACGTTAACTGCCACACGTACCGTTTCGGTGAGGCTCAGGGCTTGCAGGTCAACGTGCCGGATGTTGCGGCGGATCGGATTGTGTTGGACATCGCGGAAAATGGCAAGGTAGGGTTCTTCGGCGCCCTTCAGATGGACCTGCACGGCTGCACTGGTACCTGCCTGCCCTAGGACTCTGTTCAACTCTCGATTGTCTAGTTGAATGGCAATGGGCTCAATATGGCGCCCATAGATAATGCCAGGGACTATGTTCTCGTGACGCAGGAGCTTGACCTTCTTGCCCACCAGGGTACGCCGCTCCGCGTGCAGCTCAATCGCTTCCATTCTCTTTTCCTCCGTCATGTGAATAGGCTTGCAGGATACCGCTGCTTATGTCTTCACTCCTTCGTGCGACTCAATCAAAAAGGCCGCGTCGTGGCGGCCTCGTCAGCATCGGCAACGGACACCAAAATTCTATCGCAAATGGGCGGCTTGTCAACCTCCATGGCCCAGATGCGCTGCTTAGCTCCGGACTTGCCTGAGGCGCAGTCCCTCCATTGAGCGATGCTCCATCGCGATCATAGCGTACCAGGAGAGCGCCAACCCGACGATCTGGGTGAATAGGAGTGGCCACGCCCAACTGCCGTCCGCCAACATCAGGTTGGGGAAGAGGGTCACGATCCTTATGCACATATTGATGCCTTGAATAAAGATGAGAGAGACGCGCGTCAGCTCGGGTGAGAGAGTATGGGTGTTGATACCGACAATCGCTAGGACAAACAGCATCACCAAGGCGGGCGGCATCACGAATGCCTGTGGTGCACGCTGAAAAAAAGCTGGGGGATAGATGAGAATCGCCACTATCTGGATTGCCAGGAGGACTCCCAGCGGCAGTTTCGACTTTGACATAGATTCCCTTCCTTCGGTCACTATCGGGTCGATTTTATGGTATACTTTTCGCTATCCTGGTCAGTTTCGGCTGCATATTGACCATCCGACAGATCAGGGTGATTCCCCCGATGGCCCTTCCCACAGCCCAACATCCGGAAAATATTATATTCGACATTCGAAAAAGGTCAAATTTGACACTTGACGTTTTTTTGGGTAAAATGGGGCTTGTTTGGCAAAGCACGAGGGATTCGCCAATAACTGACCAGGGAGGTGATTGCCTAGAAATGGTTGCTTGGGGGGCGTTGTAGATTGTTCCACGCGGTTGTTCATGTCCCAGTTCCCGGTGGAACGTGCTGCAGGATCTAATTTCATCTAGGAGGAGAGCGCATGCGGACCCGGATAGCTCTAGTTCTCGCTGTACTTGTATCGATCATCGCATTGAGTGCCTGTGGCGCCACTGGCGATGACACCCTTAAGGTTGCGATCCTGGCGCCTTTGAGCGGTGACGTTCGGACCTTTGGTGAGTCAACGCGTGATGGCGCGCTATTGGCGATTGAGGAGTGGAATGAGGCTGGTGGTGTCCTCGGAAAGCAGATTGAGGTCATCATTGAGGACAGCCAGTGCAACGCTGAGGCCGCTGTGAGCGCTGCGAATAAGGTCATTGATCAGGATGGTGTAAAGTTCATTCTCGGTGAGGTCTGCTCCAGCGCCTCCATCCCGGTCTCAGAGATCGCGACGGCCAAGAATGTACTGCAGATGAGCCCCACTTCCACTAATCCCAGCGTGACGGTGAACGAGGACGGCACAACCAAACCCACCATCTTCCGCGCCTGCTTCATCGATCCCTTCCAGGGTGCTGTTGCTGCTGCCTTTGCTCGCGATAACCTGGACGCTCAGACGGCTGCCGTGCTGCTTGATCAGGGGAATGACTACGTTCGTGGATTGGCCGAGGTCTTCATCGCCGAGTTCCAGGCCGTCGGCGGTCAGGTTGTAGTTCAGGAGGCCTACACCGGCGACGATCAGGACTTCTCCGCGATCCTCACTAAGGTGCGCGATGCCAATCCCGACGTCCTCTATCTGCCGGACTACTACTCCACCGTGAACCTCATTGCTTCACAGGCCAAGGAGCGGGGCATTGAGGCGGCGATGCTGGGTGGCGATGGATGGGACTCGGCTGAACTGGATCGCTCTGTGGTAGAAGGTGGATACTACACGAACCACTTCTCCCCCGATGATACTCGTGCCGTCGTACAGGATTTCGTCAGCAAGTACGAGGCCCGGTATGGTAGTACGCCGGATGCGTTGGCGGCCCTGGCTTACGATGCTGCGAACATCCTCTTCCAGTCGATGGTCAATGCGGACTCCACTGAGGTGGATCAGGTTGCGTCGGCTATCGCGAGCGGGACCTTCCCTGTAGTCTCTGGGGAGATCTCCTATGACAGTCAGCACAATCCGGTTAAGGCCGCGGTTGTGCTGAAGGTTGAGGGTGGCGAGATCATCTACACTGACACGGTTGCTCCGTAGTTCAAGGGCGGACTAGCCTCCCACTCGGCACCCTCAAAGGCGACAGGGTGAATGGGGGACAGGGTGAATGGGGGCTTGCTTTGCCACTGCGGTTCTGGTGGGTGCAGACTCAGAAAAGCCGGGGCCACGGATGTGGGCCCTGGCTTTTCCCTTGGGAGAACGGTGGAAGAAGGTGAAGGCATGGAGCAGAGTGTGAAGGCGGGTGTTGACAAAGGCGATCTCCTGTTACGCCGCAAAGGCGCCGCCCTGCGTCGGCGCGATGGTATGGTCCTGAACCGCATCAGTCAGGCGATCTTTGCCCTCTTGGGACTGTGGGTGCTGTCTGTTCTAGGCCGAGGTCTCTGGCAGAACCCCAGTGTTTTCTTCCAGCAGGTTCTAAATGGCTTGCAGTTGGGCTTCATCTACGCCTTGATCGCTTTGGGATATACGATGATTTACGGGATTGTGAAGCTGATCAACTTTGCCCACGGTGATGTCTTTATGATCGGCTCCTTTACGAGTTTCTATATGATTGCCACGCTCGATCTACACCGTTGGGTCGTCTGGGTGGCGCCGGGCTTGCCTGAGGTGGTGTCAACGATCTTGGGGACCGTCACGGTAATCGGCGTGTCGATGGTGGTCTGTGGTGCGCTGGCGGTCATTATGGAGCGTTTTGCCTACCGTCCGCTGCGCAATAAGCCGCGGATTGCGGCTCTGATCACTGCGGTAGGTGTCTCCTTCTTCCTCGAGTATTTCGCTGCTCTGCCCTTTGCCTATACCAGCAACTACATCACATATCCACGCCCTTTTGAAGTGGAGGTGTACAGTGCCGGTCAGATATCGCCGATCCTGCTTGTCGGGATGTGGGCGCTCTTTGCGGTCTCACTGGCGGTCTACGCCGTTTTCTGGGTGCGAAGTCGCCGAGGTGATTTGCTGGCGAGTGCGCGGCTGCGTCACCCCTTACTGATCTTCGGCCTGCAGTTTGGTGGCTTTCTGGCGGCGGTCTTGACCCTCACCGGCTTACATATCGAGACGCAGGGTAGAGTGTGGGACCTGTCGGCATCCAATGTGGCATTGCTCATTATGAGTGCGTCGATTGTGTTGCAGGTGGTACTTCAATACGTGGTCAGCAGCACGCGTTTGGGCAAGGCGATGCGCGCGGCCGCGTACGACAAACAGGCGGCGCGTCTGATGGGCATCGATGTCGACGCGGTAGTTGCGGCGACGTTCGCCCTTGGGGGCGGACTTGCTGGGGCTGGCGGTGTGCTCTATGCGACGGCCTATAGGCAGGTTCACCATTTGATGGGGATTATCCCCGGCTTGAAGGCCTTCGTCGCCGCAGTCATCGGTGGGATCGGTAGTATTCCCGGTGCCTTTGTCGGCTCACTGATTATGGGCCAGACAGAGGTGCTCACAGCCGGTTTTATCTCGACGCCAATGCGCGACGCGATCGCTTTTTCGCTGTTGATCATTGTCCTTCTCGTCTGGCCCCAGGGTATCTTTGGGGAGCCACCAGCGGAGAAGGTGTAGGGGAGGTTGATAATGTTGTCGAGATTTCGGAAGACAGATCTGGTCTTTCTTGCCAGTGCACTGCTAGTCTTCGTGGTAATCCAGCTGCTGCTCAGCTTTGGTATCCTGAACCATTTCTGGCGGGGGATCATTTTCTGGGGTGCGGCGCTCACGATGGTGGCCCTTGGCCTCAACCTGATCTATGGGTTCAACGGTCAGTTTTCCTTGGGGCAGTTTGGTTTCTATGCCATTGGCGCTTACACAGCTGCGGATATCACCTATCGCTGGGTGCGGGGTGATGCCTCTGGGCTGGTAGTTGTGCTGTGCGGTTCGTTGCTCGCGCTGGGTTTGTACATTTTGCTCTCTCGTTTCCTAGGGGGGTTCTACCGTGTCAGCGTGATGACGCGCTTTACTTTTTCAGTGCTCGTCACGATCCTAGCATTCTGGGTTGCGGTGCAGGTAGCTGCACCCGTGTTGAACCCTATCGTAGAGGCAACCATCGGCGGCCTCCCGGACGGCGTCTCGCAACCCATCGTTTTCTTTCTGGCGTTGTTAGGCGGCGGGGCGACAGCGGGCATTGCCAGTTTTCTCTTCGGAATACCGGTGCTGGAATTGGGTTCAGATTACTTCGGCATCGCTACGCTGGGTTTTACGATCATCGTCAAGGTGCTATTGGATAACACGGATACAATACTGCCGTTTCCAGAGATGAAAGGCGCGCGAGGGATGATCGGCATCCCGCAGTGGACGACATGGCCTTGGGTCTTCTTCTCGCTAATGCTGATCGTGTTGGTGATGCGCAACCTGCTGCATTCCAGCAGCGGGCGTTCCATCGTCTCAGTGCGGGAGGACGAGCGTGCGGCACAACTGGTGGGCATTGACGTAGCGACGTCCAAGATCCTGGCTTTTGTTATCGGCAGCGTCTTTGCCGGGCTTGCCGGTGGCATCCGGGCCCATGATCTCGCGTTCCTGCACCCGCAGTCCTTTAACTTCATCCAGTCCTTCAATCCTTTGATCATTGTCGTGTTGGGGGGCTTGGGCAGCATTACGGGTACGGTGTTTACGGGTTTCTTGTGGATCTTCTTGCTGGAAGGCCTGCTGAGGCTGGTGCTGCCCCAAGGTTTCGAGACCTGGCGCTTCGTGATTTATCCGCTGGTGCTTCTGTTGGTGATGCTTTTGCGCCCGGAAGGTCTAATGGGAGGATATGAGATACCGTTCTTGCGCAGAGAAATGCCACCACTTCCCACCACGGCTCCGACGGAGGTCTCTCCGGGGCCCATCCGGGATCCGGCACCACAGGTCGCCGCCGAGACGACAGGGAAGGTGACCGTATGAAGAGGCGGCCGACTGGACTGCGTGAGGAGGTCGAGCGACAGCCTGTTGTGCTGGAGCTGGACAACGTGACCCACTTCTTCGGTAATCTGCGCGCGGTTCACGATTTCGAACTTACCCTGCATCACGGAGAGCTGGTGGGGCTGATTGGACCGAACGGTGCTGGTAAGACGACGGTCTTCAACCTCATCACCGGCGTCTACCATGCCAGCGAGGGCAGCATCCGGTTTCGCGGCACCGAATTGGTAGGACTTCCCTCGCACGAGATCATCCAGATGGGCATAGCGCGGACCTTTCAGAACATACGGCTTTTTGCGAACCTGACCGTTCTTGACAATGTCCGCATCGCCTACCATCCTCACGCTGGCTATACACTCACGGACTCAATCCTGCATACTCGTCGCTTTCGACAGAAGGAAGCCGAGATGACCGAACGCGCTCAGGAGTTTCTGTCGATCTTTGGACTGGCTTCGCGGCAGAACGAGATCGCTGGGGGGTTGCCCTACGGGCTGCAGCGCCGACTTGAGATCGCCCGAGCGCTAGCTGCTCAGCCGCGGTTGCTCATCCTCGACGAGCCGGCCGCCGGCATGAACCCGCAGGAGATTGATGATCTGATGACGCTGATCCGTTTCATCCACGATCGTTTTGACCTGACGGTGTTGCTGGTGGAGCATCGAATGCGGCTGGTGATGAATATCTGCGAGTGGCTCACGGTGATGGACTTTGGCGAGATCATATCGCGCGGCCTGCCTAACGAGGTGCGCTCAAATCCCCAGGTCGTCGAGGCGTATCTGGGTCGCCAAGCAGCCTGAGTGGATTCGACGGGAGCGATAAAGAGGATACTCTATGGCCTTGTTGGAAGTTAAAGACCTGCATGTTGCTTACGGTGCGATCCGTGCCCTGCACGGCATCTCATTCCACGTCAATGAGGGAGAGGTGGTGAGTCTGATCGGGGCCAACGGCGCTGGCAAGTCCACGACGCTGCGTACTATCTCCGGGCTGCTGCCTGCGTCTCAGGGAGAGGTTATCTACGACGGTGAGTTGGTGACCGCCGCGGATGCCAGCCGTGTCGTCAAGAAAGGACTGATTCAAGTGCCTGAGGGGCGCCGCATCTTTGCGCCCCTGACGGTACGCGAGAATCTGGAGATGGGGGCGTTCACGCGGACCGACAGGGCGGAGGTTGCGGCGTCAATGGACTACGTCTTCCAGCTCTTCCCCCGGCTTAAAGAGCGACTGGAGCAGACCGGCGGGACGCTATCGGGCGGCGAGCAACAGATGCTGGCCGTGGGGCGGGCGCTGATGTCCAAACCGCGCTTGCTGCTGATGGACGAGCCTTCTATGGGACTGGCCCCGATCCTGGTCGAGGAGATCTTTGAGATCATTGGTGAGATCAGTCGCGAAGGTGTCACTATCCTTCTGGTCGAACAGAATGCGCATATGGCACTTTCTGTGGCGGATCGGGGCTACGTGCTGGAGACCGGGACCATTCAGCTTGATGGAACGGCCGACGACCTGGCGGCAGATGCCAGCGTCCGGGCTGCCTATCTCGGCGGGTAGATCACGCATTTGACGTTGTGCATTCGACGGTCACTTTAGATCGCGTCGATTGTCACTCTCAACGATGATCCCGCACGGCATTGGGGAGGCTAATAGTGGCGGGAGGGCTGTGGTCCTCCCGTTTTTGGTTTGGGACTTATGCTATGGGTAGGATCATTGCCTGGATGGTCAAGCGGGCGGCGCGGGTGTTGCTCCTGGTCGTGGTACTTATGGCTTGCAGGCCAGCTCCCCAGCCCACCACTGAGAAGCTAGCAGTGGGCGTGGTGGCGCCGCTAACCGGTGCCTACGAGCCGTTGGGCCGCCAGGTGACCGAAGGTGTAATTCTGGCAACCGAGCTCTGGAATCAGCGCGGCGGCGTGTTGGGTCGCCAGGTTGAGTTGGTGCTCAAGGACGGTCAGTGCGATTATGTGGGTGGGCGGTCCGCAGCGCAGGCGGCGATTGATGAAGGCGCAGACTTTATCATTGGGGCCGTCTGTGCCGATGCTTCCCGGGGGGTGGCGCATCTTGTCAGCGAAGCTGGTGTTCTACAAATCAGTCCAGCGTCAGCAGACCCGGCTCTCACGTTAGGTCCGGAGGGCGAAGTGTGGCCGTTGGTCTTCCGTGTCCCGTTTATCGATCCCGATCAGGGTGTGGTGGCGGCGGAGTTCGCCCTGGCGCAGTTGGCGGCGCGGCGGGCAGGCGTACTCTATGCAGAAGGCAGCAGGTACGGACAATCTTTGGCTGAGGCGTTTCAGGCAACCTTCGAGGCTGGAGGGGGCGTTGTGGTGGCACGAAAAACTTACGATCAGGATCTCGAGTTCTTTTTTGACACTCTGGAGGAGATACGTGCGGTCAATCCAGATGTGCTATACATGCCCGGTTATCATAACGTCGCCAACAGACTGGTGCCTCAGGCGCGGAGCTTTGGTCTCCTTCAGCCGATCCTGGGCAGCGATGGATGGGATTCCCCAGCCTTGGACCTGGAAGCTGTCGGGGGCGTCTACTTTACGGCGCACACCTATCAGGACGACCCGCGCCCGATCGCGCAGAGCTGGATGCAGCGCTATGAAGCACGCTATCAGACCCCGCCGTCCCCCCTGGCGACGTTGAGCTACGATGCCGCTAACCTGCTTTTTACGGCCATTGCGGAGACTGGCGAAGCCGACCCTATCTGGGTCGCCGAAACTCTGGAGACGCTAGAGTTCGAGGGCGTCTCCGGCCCGCTGACCTTTGATGCTCTCCACAATCCGATCAAGCCTGTCCTTCTTTTGCGTCTTGAGGAGGGACAGGTGGTCTTGGTGGGGAGGCTCACGGCGGTAGACACCGAATCCTGAAGCGCTGGCTAATGGCGGAAGTGCAGCAGCTGACATAATCACAGAGCAATCTGGGTGCTATTTTGTGCCTCATGTTCAACTCAGATGCTCCCTGGTGTCGCGCAGCCGCTAGATGGCTTACGGACTGCAGAATTGAGAGTGTGCCCCATCCACTATTACTGCCTACTGCGGGGTACCGCAACAATTAACATAAGAGCGACGGCGAATCTAGAGCCAAGTGACGAATTCGACTTATCGCTTGGCGTCAGTGAACTCAGGAAGTGGGTTGGATGAGTTCCGTCTATGATATCGATGAACTCTCTCCCCCGACATATTGATGCGAGTCAATTGTTGCGCACAGCATATAGGGGTTCTGATATGCACTAGAATTGCTGCGGCATCCCGCTGCTTGTTTTCTTTGTCGGATATGAGCCTGATGTTATACTCTGTGGCGTGCCTCCGGCAGATGCCTGGCTATCGGACAGTTTGCGCACCAAGCTCCGCTCTCGGTCAGTGTCTTGGTCCTATGGATCAATGCGGATAGCCAGGACTTATCTGTTGGCTGCCATATCGGATCTGAAGAGCTCGGGACAACAGATCTCAGGCAATTGCAGTACTGTCTGAATGGTGGGAAATACCAGAAAGCCTGGATTCGTACTGATGGAGTAGAGAGACCATCATCCGGGTGATGGTCTCGTCCCCTTCTCTCTGAAAGTGTCCGGTAGCTAGGGCAGATGCTGAGGTGTACACTCTGGATTGGGTCGATCACGGGAGAGGTCTATGGGACTTGAACCTGCCGAGCTGGACGCCCTGATCGCGGTTCTCGGTATCGATGAGGGTCCGTTGGGCCTCGATGATCTGGTGCGCCGGGTGGTGCGGTTGTCGCTTGATCAGGAAGCAGACCTCCGTGCCTATGCGCCCGGCGCCAGCTATCGACCGGGCGAGCAGATCTGGTTCGAGGGTGAGCGCGCCGTAGTCGTGGCGATTCGTCACTGTGAGAGTCCGCGGCAAGGGAAATTCGACATCATCGAGCTAAGGACGAGTGATGGTGCCGTTCGACGGGCCACCGCTGCCGTAGCTGGGGCACGACAGGTTGCACCTTCTCCGAACGTCTCCGAGGTGATGGTGGCGCAGCGCCTACAGGCATGGTCGCCGGAACTCCGAGATGCGCTGCGCGTTCATCCGCGGGTGGCTCCTCTTCTTGAGGATCTGTCCTCCCCGCCCGAGGGCCAGACGGCATCTTGCCATCTATCTTCCTCCCTGTTCCTGGCGCGATATGTTGATGCAGCGCTTCCACAGCTCTACGACGGCGGCGGAACCGAGGCCGACCTCCGGATGGTTTTTGCCGAGATCGCCGAGCTGTGGCGGGCATTGCGGGTGATGCCGCTGCCCCAGGATGCTCCAACCACGTGGCGATGTTTCACGGCACCGGTGCTGGCGGCGCTGGGGTGGTCTGCAGAGCCCTTACCGGCTAGAGAGGGCTTCAGGCTCACACCTCATCCCGCCAGTCAATACGCCGCTGCAGCACAGTTGGGTGCTGGGTCGCCTGCTGAGATGCCTAGTCTGGCGCTCATTTTGCCGCTGCCTTGGGAAGACCCATTGGGGTTAGATCCAGACACGACGGCGATGCGCAGTCCTGCGACAAGGCTCGTGGGCGAACTCTTCAAGGGTGACGCAGCTTGGGGTATTCTGACCAACGGCCGACGTTGGCGTCTCTATCGGAAAGCATGGGGTGATGCAGACATTGGCAGCACGGTTGCCCAGTTCCACGAGGTGGACGTTGCGGATTTTTTCGACCTATCATCGGATGGTGAGGTTCGGCCAGCGCAGTGGGCGGCCTTCCGCTGTTGGCATGCTGTTTTTGGCGCGGCGAGCTTTGTGCCTGATGCTGCTGGCAGCGTCTGGACGACCGATCTGAAATCTAGGACGGCTGCCTATGCCCGCGAAGTGGTGCAGCGCCTGCGGACGCGTCTGTTGAGTACCGTGCTTCCTGAGGTAGCCGGCGGCTTCATCGCCTTCCGGTTTCACGAGCGCGACCGACGCCCCGCGTGCGCGGGGGACCTGCTAGAAATACGTCGGGCAAGTCTCAGGCTCATTTACCGCTTACTATTCGTTCTCCACGCTGAGCATCACCGGCTTCTGCCCCTGGACGATGCTGACTATCGGGGGCAGAGCTTGACGACGCTACTGAAGCAGGCCAATGCTGATCAGGAGGAGGGGCGGCCTTTGAGCCGGTCGACCCGGTCAACGCCTCGGTATGAGGCACTTCTCGCGCTGTTCCACAGGCTTGAGTATGGCGGGCCAGCCTTGACGCTGCCTGGTTGTGGAGGAGGACTGTTCAGCCCGGTCGATGTGGATGGGAGCTTTATCGAGCGTCACCGCTTAAGCGATCGGGTCGTCGTACGTATGCTGGTGGCGCTTGGTGAGCTCGACGGCTTGCCAATTGACTATCGGGTCCTCACGGTGCGACATCTCAGTGCTGTTGGGGAAGGCCTGCTGGCTCATAAGCTCCGAGTAGTGGAACCCTCTGTGGGGCAGGTGGCTCTGGTGGATGACGAGGATCGTGCTCAGGCGACCAGCAGCGTTCCGGTGCCGGACTACATCGGTCTTTCGTCAATCGAGCGGGCCTTGGCGGACAGTCTGGCGCGGCGGGCCAGGTCCTTCGAATCTGCCATGGATCGCGTGGCTGCGTTGCGGCGCGAGTTTGGGAGTCCCGAACCCGACAAGGCGCGTGAGCCTGCTACGCTCGCTACCGCCGAGCGGCATGCCTTTGAAGCGCTGTTGGGCATCAGCGTAGTCGACCCCGCGATGGGTGCAGGCACTTTTCTTGTGGGCAGCGTGGACATATTAACCGATGGTATGATGGCGGTGATGGCCGCTTATCATACGGCGCGACCCGGGGTGCCCTGGTTCTGGAATCCGGTAATGCAGGCGATCTCCCAGATGCGGGCGGCACTGGTGGCTGAAAGCGCTCGACGGGGTATCTTGCTCAATCCGGAATTACTGAGTGATGACCGGATTCTAGCGCGCCTGATCGTCCAATACGCTGTCTATGGGGTGGACATAGACCCAATAGCGGTGGCCTTGAGCCGAGCCAGTGTGGGGATGAGGGCCTTGCTACCTGGGGCACCTTTTCTGCCGCTGGGAAAACACTTGGTGGAGGGCAATAGCCTGTTGAGCCCCCGCTTCTCGGACGTGGCGGGTGCTGCCCCTGTGGAGGGTATGGATGGTGCTGAAGGCGCCACGCTGAAGGAGACAGTCACCGAAGGGGGCTTCGGCTGCTGGGACACTCAGTTCCCGGAGGTCTTCCTTGCCTCTGGTCAGGCCGAAAACGAGCGACCGGGCTTCGATGTGGTGTTGGGTAATCCTCCGCTCACGCCTTTGGGATTGGCTTCGCCGGCGGTAGACGGTGCTGACTTTCAGGCATTGGCACAACGTCTGCTGCGCCAGCCTCATGGTCGAGTCGCCTTTGTGATGACCCGCTCGGCGGAGAGGGGATAGATGTTGTGACTCAGGGTGCTCGTTGTTTGGAGATCCCTCAAAGGCTGCAGGTCTCTGAGCAGGACCTGGATCGTATCGCCCACTGGATGCAGCGGACCCAGATGGCGTATGATCTGACGGCACTATGCCGCCGTCTACTGGCGCAACGCCTGCGGCATGGCTGTGAGCTGGGCGATGCATCAAGATGCGAGGTGCCGGTGGCCGACGCCGTGCGTGAATGGGATCCTGTTGCCGCGTGGCAGGCGGGCGATCGGGTGCTCCTCCCAATCCCGCGCTACACTGACCGTTTCCGAGTTTTTGCTCCCGTCGGCGGTGAGATCCTCAAACGCCAAGGACGGACGCTGGTGGTACGGATCGATGGGCAGCCGGGCACGCGGATCTATGGTATTGCCGCCAAGGGACGCAACTATGAGGCACTGGAGCGCTGGCGCCAGTCCTTTGAAGGGACGGCCGCGGCTGTAGCGGACTGCCAGGACCCTGAGCTCTGCATTGATCACGTGCTGTGGCTCCACGGCAGGGCCTTTTTGAGTCACCTTCTGGCTGCGCTGCGTCAGGATCGCCGATTTGTGGAGCTTGACGGAGATTGGTTCCTCCGGCGTTTAGCCATTAGACCCTCAACCGCGCAGGTTCTCGGCCTGGCCCGTGAGATGCTATGGGTGGCTGATCGTCCACTGACCGACCTTGAGCTGGGGCACTGGATGCCCTCGTCTGAGGCCCGCGGCGCAGCTAAGCGATTCGGGATCGCACTGGCCCTTACCGAGCGACCTGATCTCTTCACCTGTATCGCCTCGGGTCCCCATTGTCGTTGGGTTCTGTCCGGACCGCCTCCGGGGCCTTACCGGGCCCGCTACGCGGCCTACGATCCGGAGACATACGTGCCACTTTGCGAGCCGGGAGAGTCGCTGTCGCCGGCGGTCGTGGCGCGCCTGTGGGCGTTGGGGCTGCTCGCTGATGTGGTGCAGCGGTGACGGTGACCTAGAGTTCCTCATTTGCTGGTCGGTTCGGATGTAACGGGCCCGTAACTCTCCGTTAATCGCCACTTTCCGCTCGTCTGATATACTTGGACATGGAAAGGACTGTCTGCGCTTATGTCATTACGTGCGCCACACGAGAGGATTGAGCGAAAACGCATCCTTCTGCCGGCGGATCTGGACCTGGATCGTCTGGCGGCTGCCATCCGTGCTGCGGATGGTCCCATTCCCCTTGAGGACCTGGCCCGTCAAGCGCTGCGCACGGCGATAGTTGAGGACAGTCAGCTTCAGGTCTACGCCGCGGGACGCTCTTATCGTCGGGGCGAGCGGATTCGTCTTCTGGATGGGCGCGTGGGCGATGTCATTGGCGTTGAGCGCGGCGAGAATCCAGTTCAGGGTCCCTTCAAGGTCGCCGTGCTGCGCCTGCACAGTGGTGGGATCGTGCGTCTGGCGACCGAGGTACTCGACGGCCCCACTGAACCCGTCCCTGAACTTGTCAGCGATGATGCCGTGGACCATTTGCTGGCAAGCAGGGAGGCAAAGGTCGTCGGCGAGCTTCGCCAGGCGTTGGCATCCGATCCGCGCTTCGTCACCTTATACGATAGCGATGGCGAATATGCGGCGCTGCGGGAGTTCTTTCCTCCGATGAGCCCCGACGTGTTGGACGCCGCATTGGCACTGCTTCTGGATGCGCTCTTCGATCAGGTTCCGATCTCCCGGCTGACGGGCGAGCAGACTGCCGAGCCCGGAGCACCTGCGTTAAGCCCTATACCAAACGAGACGCTCTTCGTACCAACTCACCTTGACAAAACGCTGGGGACGCATTCCGAATGGGAAGAGCCGGCTCGCCAGGCCTTTGAGACGGTACGTTCGCTATGGTTACGTGCTCAGCAGCGTGTGGCCACCTCGAACAAGCCGCCAACAAGCCAGGCTTTTGTCCAGCCGGTATTGCGAGCCCTGGGTTGGTCGGGTGTCCCACTGCCGGACGCCTCGGTCTCAGAGGGGCTTTATGCACTATGCGCCGATGAAATGGCGTCCGCTGAGCTCTATGTACGCTACGATCCGGAAGAGACATTCGCACCCTGGGTCCTGGCATTGGCCCAGCTGACTGGTTGGAAGGAGCCGCTGGATCGACCGACCGATCCGGGATCGTCGCAGCGGCTGCCCGCTTTGGAGGAGTTGGTGCCCTCATCATCGGTTCCGAGTCACAGAATGGTGAGGGATCTCAAGCGGACGGCTGTGCGTTGGGGGATCCTCACCAATGGACCAGTCTGGCGTCTCTTTAGCCAGGACGCTAACAGCCTGTCCCGAGTCTTCTACGAGATAGATCTGGGCGACGTATTTGAAGGGCTAACGCCCGGAGAGCTGCCGGATTCCCGTCGCTGGGACCTTTTCCGCCGCTGGTGGTTGCTCTTCCGAAAATCTTCCTATGTTGTGGACAGTCAAGGAGATTGCCTCCTACGGCGCCTCCGCGAGTCCTTTCCGCAGGGTGAGCGAAAGGTTCAGCTGATGCTCGCCGATAGGCTGCTAAATAGTGCGCTGCCCGCCATGATTGATGGCTTTATGGTCTATCGTTGTCAGCGGTTGGGTATCCTGGAGGAGAGCGCCGCCTCGCTGCGTGATATGCAGCAAGCTGCAGTGTTGCTTCTGGTACGATTACTCTTCCTGTTGGCGGCCGAGGCGCACAGGCTACTGCCTCTGGATGATCCTGACTATCGTGCGCACAGCTTAACGGCGCAGGCGCGCTGGGCGACGAGTCGTATCCGCAGAGCACTGTCCTTGAACGACAGCATCTACACGACCCCGCACTACGATCTGGTGCTGTCGCTTATGCACAGAGTTAGCAAAGGGGATCCTGAAAAGGGTCTGCCGTGTTATGGGCGCCTTTTCTTCGACCCGGCGGAACGTGAGGCACATGCCTTTCTGGAGCAGATCAAGTTAAGCGACCGATCCATCGCGCTGGTTCTCGATGCCCTGACCTATGGCATTGATTACGAGACTCTGGATGCCCGCGATCTGACCAGCGCTTGCGCGAGCTTGCTTGGTAGCCGTCTCAGCGTGTCAGATGCCGAGGCCGGCAGCATGGCGGTGGCGCGCATCACTGAGCCAGCGGAGCAGGTAACGGTCGTACCCGATTATGTCGTCACCTCCTCAGTGCAACAGGCTCTAGCCCCCGTCCTCCAAGCGCGCAGTGATGATTTTGCTGCAGCGATGGCGCACGTGGTGGCGTTGCGGCAGCAACTCGGTCGTGCTCTGGATCGTCGTAAGCGCGCGGGGCTCTATGCTGACTGGGAGGCGGCAGCGCGTATGGCGCGCGACGCCTTCCTCGGCCTCCGGATCTGTGATCCGGCGATGGGGGCGGGTGGATTCTTGTTAGGTGCCGTGGATGTACTGACCGACGGCATCATCGATAGGCTGGAGGCTTATCATCAGGCTCATTCCGACGTGCCGCGACACTGGAACCCAATCTACCATCTGATCGATGAGATGCGTCAGGACATCCGAGACGAACTCAAGCGCCAGCGTATCGACTTTGATGTGCGGCGGTTGGATGATGCCACTCTGTTATCGCGCCTGGTGGCTCAGCGGTGTTTGTTCGGCGTCGCGCAACATCCCCTGGCGGTTGAACTGGTGAAGACTGGGTTGTGGTTCCATACGTTTGTGCCAGGGGCGCCATTGTCCTTTCTGGACCACCATGTGCGTAGCGGCAACGCCCTGTTAGGCGCCGATGTGGCTGACATTGCGGCAAGGCTGGGGATGGAACACCTCGCTGACGCCGTCGTCGCTGCTGTGCTCCCATTGTATCCGCTCACGGAGCGGGTGGACACAACGCCGCTTGACGTGCGCTGGAGCGCTGGCCAGTTCGAGAAGCTGAGAGAGGGCGTGACCCCTTATCGTTTGCTCCTGGATCTGGCGGTGAGCGCTGACCTGGGAGACGGTGAGGCTGAGGCTGCGTTGTCCAGGGTGACACCTGGTCCGTGGGTAGCGCTCCTCGATGAGATGGCGCCGCCGTGGATCACGACTCAGGCCGAAGCAGAGGGGTTCTTCCATTGGGAGCTGGCGTTTCCCGAATTGTTTGTGGATCTGGCCTCGGGCGAATGGTCGGACTTTCCTGGTGTTGATGTAGTCCTAGGGAATCCTCCTTGGGTTGTGCCCTCGGATGAAGCGCTGTCCCAATTCTATACGGCACGGTATGGGGAATCTCAGGAGGCAGCCTATAACGTGCATCACGCTTTCTTGAGCCTGGCGCGCCGGCTTGTGCGCGCCTCGAGCGGACGCACAAGCTATGTGCTCTCCCGTGAGTGGCTCGCCGACCCTGCTGGAGGTATTTGATCGATGTGGCGCATCCAGTCGGAGAATGGTGCTGCGCCCAACGGTACTGCCGACGAGGAGGCCGGGGTAGGAGAGGCGCGTGATCAAGGGACGTCACTGCAGCGCTCTTGGGCGCACGGTCAATTCTACGAGCGCTACTGGTCTCAGCTCTTTGACATCGCCCAGGCCGATATGCTGGCTTTTGCCAAGCAGTATCGTGCTTCCGGTGTTGCGCGGGATCTCACCAGCTTGGCGTGCGAGGTGATCCTGGCGCGTCTGCGTGACGGGCCACAACCTAATAGTGAGGCCGTTCCGAATGCTGACGTGCCGCATCCCGCTGTACGCACCTGGGATGCGGCCCTGACGTGGCGCGTTGGCGAGCGGGCTGTTCTCTTGGTCTCCCGTGGCGGACAGCAGCGGGCCTATGCGCCGCGTGTTGGTGAGGTTCGGCGAGTGGGTGAAGATCACGTCATCATGCAGGTAGATGGCATCAAGGCTCCGCAGGTCTACGCTCTAGGTGCTGCTGCTGAGATCGATGCAACAGCGGAGGCTGAGATGGCCGCGTTGGAAGGCCGACTTGATGAGGTCGCACAGGTCGACTATGTGCTCTGGCGGTTCGGCGGTCGGGTTGTAGGTCGGTTGATCCAGGCGCTGGAGGCTGATGCGCGCTTTGTTGAGCTCGATGGCCTCTGGTTTCTCAAAGAGCTAGCTGAGCCTCCGGCTGAGAAGCGGATCATCCGCCTGGCCCGCGAGATGTTCAGGCGATCGGACGGGCCGATGGCTTTGGACGCGCTGCTTTCGTTGCTCTACGCGCCTGAGGCTTGCACCGTGGCTGTGCGCTTTGGCCTGGCAACTGCGCTGCAGGCGCGCCCGGATCTCTTCAAGAACGTTGGTTTACCCTCCCATCCGCGTTGGGTACTGGTTGCCCCACCGCCAATGCGGTTAGTAGCGCGGCGGGCCGTTTTCGATCCACAGACCTACGTTGTGCTCTGTGTTCCGGGTGAGGCGCTCTCATCCGCAGCAGCGCAGCGCCTGTGGGACGTGGGATTGCTCCGCGCCGCATTGGACCCAGAGGACACCGCGGCGTCAACGCCAGCAACGCCGGAGGCAGAACCCGATCCTGCTGCGGTTGGGCAGGTCGCCGAGCAGAGAATCGATTCTGCCAATGCCTCGTCCCCTACCTCCTCTGGCAGATCCCCACCGCAGCCTGAGACGCCACAAGTTCGAGGCCGTATCAGATGGCCTCGCTGGCTACCTTTCGGTCGACTACGGCGCTGACGCTACAGCGCTCTTGAGTGTAATGGGCGGCGTCGCGCCCTAACCCCGCTCGGTCGATCGGCTCATATATCTTCGCGCCGCTGCGTCGTGCAGCCACTCGCGAGCCAGCCACAGAGCTTCCTGGCGCGTCAGCCAACCCCACTCAACCTGCTGGTTTAGGAAGTCGGCCAACAACCACTTCACCAGTAGGATCTTTCCGTAACACCACTCGATACAGCGGGCATCGGAAGCCACGATGGCACTCTTGCCGGCTGGCACCGCCTCCGCGCGAATCTGCATCGTCCGATTGTAGGTGCTGGCGCGGAAGTTGTACCACCAGAGGCCCCCAACGTGGACATTGGGGTAGATGCGGGCCGCCTGGGCGGCGTCCATGTTATTCTGTGGCGCACCGATTACCAGTTCGAAGTCACACTCATAGCGTTCGAATAGAGGGTAGAGGTTCGTGATGCGCCGCGGATCATTGACCGCCATGGAGGTGCGCCGGCTCACATCACGTTCAATGCCGAGAAAGAGCTGCGCAAACATCTGATGTTCTGCTAGAGCATCAAAGAGCGCGTGGGAGAGAAACGCTTCCGCATGGGAGCTCTTGATGCTGTCAGCCGGCAGGCTTTTCCGTGCCTCGACCGCTCGAGGCCCGTAGACCTCGAAGGGCTCGGCAGCCACCCGCATACCACGGATGCCCATCTCGTCCAAGGCAGCAACCTTGTCGCGCGCCGCCGCACAGGCGGCTTCTCCCACCGGACGAGGATCGGCAGCCATCAGGATGCGCTGGGCCCAGGTGGCGCGATCCTCCCAGGTGGGTATCGCGATGCCCACATTGGGAAGCCCGGGAAAGGGCACGTCGCGCAGGTTGTTGACGACGATGCGGCGGATGGCGAGCTGGTCAATGACTGCCTGAGGCCAACTGTCCTCCCCTGATCGAGCTTGGATGGCGTCATCGACTGCTCTGACGCGTTTGCGATCGGCGTTCCCCTGGGTGTCGACGAGGGCGACCCCGTACAGATCTTGGCATATGTGTCGCACGATCCGATGCCAATGGGTGTTGCGTGTTCGATTGAAAGCCTGCACAAATCTTGCGACCCGAGTCTCCTCTGGTAGCGCAGCTGCGTCGAGGGGATACCCGACCGACCAAAGCTCCTGTTGGAACCAGAAGTAGTGTGCTATGTCCCAGAAGTCTTGGGCCGCGATGGGCACATCGGGCATGTTTAGATGGGTATGGGTGTCGAAGACGGGTAGCGCATGGATGGCTTCGCGCCAAGCTTGGCGGTTCATCTAGGCTCCTTCCTTTTTTGAGGACTGATTATCCGCCACCGTGCTGGGCTGGCTAGGTTGATCTTGGCTCTGTTCGGTGGTCGGAAATTCTGTGATTCTAAGGTTTGTGCATCCGTAGGGGATCAGGGTGAGTGTCTCCATCGGTGAATGAGAACGCGCCGGACTCGCTGGTGGGTCGGCGGCAGAGCCGTGTACACATCTCCAATCGTCCAGCCGGCGCCCTCTGACCTGGGCGGTGATTGGCGCCCCCTCTGGAGAGAAAGGAAGTACGCCTATGGGAAGCTCCTGAAAGCCGATCTTCTCCGGCACGGAGGCCTCACTGACGGCCAGGGCATAGTTCCATGGCGTGCCTGGATAGACTTCCCAGTCGGCGTGCGGCAGTTCCCGGTAAGGAGCCTTTGCATGGACTCGCTTCCAGTGCTCCTCGATCTTGAGGGCATAGGTCAGCGGTCCACGTTTCACGGTGGCGGCGCCACGATAGCGGCGTTCTAGCCGCGCCTGCATTGGTAACGTCAGTGTCAGATTTGTGGTGCCCTCCCAGGTCCCCTCGACCTTGTGGAATGTTCCGGGTTCGGGCCAGTGCTGTTCGCCCTGCGGTAGCTTTAACGTAGCACCGGAAGCCCACCCGGGGATGCGCAGCCAGAGCTGGAAACGAACTGGGCGAGCAGCGGTAATCGTTATCCCGACATTGTCCTTGAAGGGATAGTCAGTCTCAATCTCCAGGTTGACGGGCACCCCTGAGCGGATGACTTGCACCCGGCTGGGGGCGTAGGCGGTGGCTACTAGAGCCCGATCATCGGCTGAGACCATCCACAGGTGAGCGGCGAACTTAGGCCAACCTTGGCCGAAGTTGGCGGTGCAACAACCGTAGTTTGGTTCTACCCCGAAGAGGTTTGCCTCTGGCCCATTGGTGGTCCAGATGCGGTCGTCACGGGAGGTGCACAGTACCTGGTTGACTTGCTGATCGTACTGGTGGGCCCACATATCGGGAGAGCACGCGGCGGGAAGAGCGTTGAACATCACTCGCTCCAGATGATCTCCCAGGCCCGGATCACCCAGAATAGTGAGCAAGACCTCCAGGGAAAACGCGAACTCTACCACTGCGCACAGCTCGGTCCCTTGGGTTGGACGGCGTCCGGCCAGGCACTCGTCGCCGCTGAAGACCCCGGTGACCATACCGTGGTGGCGCATAAGCTGGTCAATCAAGGTCGCAGCAGCGCGTTGATCATCCGTGTTCCCGCTGAGCCGCCACCAGAGGGCCGGCGCCTTGGGCGCCATAGCATTGTTGACCACGTGGCTCATATAGTTCCAGCGCCCTCTAGGCGTAGGCTCGCGTGCAGGCCAGCCCGTTGGCGCCTCGAAGAATGCCCGCCAGTCGAATCCCTGGGCTCGCAGTTTGGTGGCGAGATCCAGCAACCAGCTCTCGCCACTTTTCTCGTAAAGCCAAAAGATGCTCAGCAGCGCCTCAAACCAACGGAACTGACCCCAGTTAAAGAGAGGGGCGCGATCGATGTGGGCGTCGATGGCCCGCAGTACGCGGTCAAGGGCCACAAGGGCGCGGGTATCCTCCGTCGCGTCGTAGTGCTGCATCAACACCTTGGTGATCAGAATCTGGCCCCACAAATCGTAGCTGGACTGCGCCGGTTGGCCGGTGGCTGCGATCATCGTGCGCGGCCCCAACCAGCCGTCGTCGTGCTGGTGAGTCAAGATGTGGTTGAGATAGCGGGCGCTCTTTTCTTTAAGAGAGGTATCGTTGAGGGTGTAAGCTAGGGGGATCAGGCCGTCCAACCAATAGGGGGCGCGCTCCCACGCCTCCGCCTCTCCGCCAAACCATTGACTGTCGCGAATGTCGGGCCAGAATTCGTCCAGATGGCCGTGGAGACCGTCTGCTTGAAGGCGTAGCTGCTGGCGCAGCCATCCAGTCGGTTGCACAGTCCCCAATTGCAGGGGATGAAACGCAGGAGAATGCAGTCTTGAACTGCTCATCGCGAGGTCCTTTCTCTGTTGTCAGCTTCCCCGCCCCGTCTATTATGGGAGGCCTGGGTAAGAGCACAAGTGCGGGTGGTGAACCACGCAGATGCCCGCGGTCCGTCGAGCGACCGCGGGCATCTGATCTTTGAGGAGGCGTCTTGCCGCTGGTCCAAAGCGATGGGCCTATGCTGGCATCGCGCCAGCGGCCGCCGGCCTATCAGAGGGTCTGCGCTCTTGGATATCTCTCCTGCCAAGCGCCCCCGCTGAATTAATAGAATTATATCACGTTAATATGGTATTTGTCAAGGTAGTCGGGGATGGTCGAGCCAGTCTAAGTTCAGCTGGTGGAACTCACAGGCTGCGGACGACGTAGCGACGTCCTTCGTCGACCATCGCGAGATAGTTGCCGAGGGGAATGTAGTTAGCGACGCTGTTGCCTGTACCCAAGCAGTAGCCACCGCCGGGCATACAGACGTCCAGCGTGTCGCGCACTCTCTGGCGGATGGCGGCCTCATCTGCGCGGCACAGGAAGTCTAGGTCGATGCCGCCCAGCAGCGCCATACGAGCCCCGTAGCGCGGCTTGAGCTCCCGAACGTCCTCAATGGTATCCTCGAAGGAGTGCTTCCCGTCGATGCCGACGTCCTCAATCAGATCCTCGTAGATCGAGAAAAGGTTACCGCACGAGTGGAGGATGTAGGGGCGACCCGCTGCGTGGGACATTGCCGCCATCGTCTTGTGACCGGGTAGGACGAACTCGCGCAGATCTTTCGGGCTGATCATCGGTCCAGTTTTGAAGCCCATATCGTCGCTTCCCCAGACGATCTTCACGCGGTCAAAAGCCAGGATGCGCTGGAGCATAGGAACGTAGAGGTCCATAAGCTTGTCGGCGATGGCACGCACCAGATCCCTTTGCTCATACAGGGCGAAGCACAGGGTCTCATATCCCATCAGCCAGGTTAGATATTCGGCGAAGTGGGCGAAGCCACCGCTGCCAATGATGCACATATCGGCGGGCAGATGCTGCTCATACCACTCCAGGGCGACGGTGGTCACTTGATCTGGGTCAGGCCAGGGATAGCGCGCGAACTCATCCCAGTTGGTGATAGGTCCTTTGGTCTCGTCAACGTAAGACCTACCCTCGCGCCGCTGCATCTCGGCAGTGTCCTCGGTCGTGACTCTGTGAAGCGGCATATCGAGGGCGTCTACCCCCTGGCGTACGTAATCGTAGCCCAGGAAGCGCTGAAGGCGCACCATACGCTGAAATGGGAAAGCCCGATCCTCAGTGTCCAGTCCATCGAGAAGATGGTACCGATCACAGATGGCGTCTTGGACCTCGGCATCCAGAAACAGCTCGATATGGTGCACGCGGCTGGGCGTACCCCGGCGCATGATGCAGTCGCGAAAGGCTTCCCAGTCAGGGGTTATGGAGACAGCAAACGGATCATCGAATCGGTGGTTCATGGACCCTCCTGATTTGAAGATAAGATCAGTGGTTCTCCCCGGACGGGGTTACCGCTGCAACATCAACATGCCAACCAACAGGCTGATCGTGCCTAAAGGGAAGAGCAGGGCAAAGCCCACCATCACGCTCATCCGCCCCCGCAGCGGCAAGCTAGTTTCCGGCACATGAGTGTCCGTGGCGAAACGGTGGATACCTCTTGCGAGCCGCTTGGGCGAGCCCAGCATCTGTATATATCCGCGCGTCAGTGGGACCACCCCTTCGCGAGTCAACAGCTCAACGCGGGTCTGCTGAGGATGGTCTAAGACGCGGGCGGCACGAGCCCCTTTCACGCCGTCAATCGCGTGTTCCCAGAGGTTGAAGGCGCCCATCCAGGTGAGCTGCAATGTCACCTTTGCAGCGTCGCGCCCGCTTCGCTGCAGCTGCAGTACGGGAAGTAGGCCCGCCGCGATCCACAGCAAAATGCCAAGAAGGATCAGCAGCACAGCTAAGAGTGTGGTCATCTATTCCCCTCCTCACGCCCGGATGCGACTCACAGCCAGCCTCGTAAACGGTAGACCAGGATGCCCAATAGCTCCTTCATTGCCTTCTCGGTGAGTTCCATATACTCTGCCTTGGGCAGCACGTTCGCCACTTGGATTCCCGGGTGGAGTTGAGTGTAATGCCTCCAGTCGGATTCGGTAACCAGAAAGTCCGTTGGTGCCGCCGTTACCTCTAGATTGCGCTTCCGGAAGACAGCGTGAGCTCTGGGCATGTGCAACGCTGAGGTCACCAGTACAATCTCAGAGAGACCGTGGGCGGCCAAAACTCTCTCGCTCTCCACACCGTTTTCGTAAGTGTTACGCGAGGCGCGCTCTAGGAGGATTGCCTCACGGGGAACGCCGAAGAAGACCAGCAGTTCGGCCATCACTTCTGCCTCGGCTGAGGTGTCGACTGGCCCGTAGCCGCCACTGACCAACACGACGGGGGCCACGCCGGCACGATAGAGCTTTGCAGCGTAGATGACCCGATCTCCTGCCTCACCCACTTCGTGAAACGGGCGTGGAGCGCGGCCCTCCCGGGTGCCGCCGCCTAGGACGACGATCGCATCGGCACGAATCCGATCTGTCTGCTGGAGGGTGGCTATCCGCCATTCCAGGCTGCGCACCAGCGTCATGCTGAAGAGTCGGTTTCCTGCCACGCCAAGCACGATGCAGGCGATAGCGGTGAGCGCTGTCCTCCAGCGGCGATGGCGCAACACCAGTACAAGCAAGAGGATGCCTACGGCGAAGCCTATGGGATAGAGAAGCGGGGGCAGGAGCTTGGAGAGTTGGAAGAACATCACCCACTGTTACCCAATGGCAAGAACACGTAGCACTTCGCTGACCAGAAAGGCGGTCACCAGCACGCCAAGGGGGATCAGCACGTTGCGCAAAAAGCGTCCGACGGCGATGTGGCGATCGTTTTTCCAAAGCCAGCGCAGCAGTGGACGATCCTGAAGCTTGGTGGTTTGGACCTCGCCGCGGATGCGGTTGATCCGTGCCTGGGTGACGCCGGCGCGATGAGCGTCGGCAACCGCCATTATGTAGATGAACCAGAGGAGGCCCAATATGACCCACCCAAACCGGTCGGCGATGCGAAACCCACGTTGGCGCGACTCGGCAACCGAGCCTGCCAAAAGTATGGCGACCCTAATCTGATGTGCCGCCCATAGACCCAGCCCACCACAGAGGGCGGTGAACACCCAGGCGATCGCGTAATGGATGCGATCGCTCGGCTTCGGATTTTCCAGTAGCTCCATCTTCGCATCCACTCCCAAGCTTTTCTCAGAGTCAGTGCTGCGTTTGTCATCGCATTGATCACATCGCCCTCGGAGTATACCCTAACCTACTGACAAAAAAACCTCTCACTTGTGGTATTGTTCTCCGCTGAGGATGGTCATCGCTCTGTAGATCTGTTCCAGAAGCACAACCCGGGCCAGTTCGTGGGGTAGGGTAAGCAATGAGAGTGACAGGCATTCGTCAGCCAGTTCAACGACCTCGTCTGCCAACCCGAAAGGACCACCGATGACAAAAGCAATGTCGCGATGGACCTCAATCTGTTGCCTCAGATAGCGGGCAAAGCGCACACTTTCTGCCTGTTTGCCCCTGGAATCCAGCGCGATCATCCAGGGGATATCGGCGACCGCTGCAAGCAGCGCATCGCCTTCCCGCGCGATGGCGACATCATCGGTCAACGTGCCGCCGGCGACGTCGCGGGTCTCGATGATCTCCAGCCTCGAGTAGCGGCGGATGCGCTCCACGTACTCGACTTGTGCATCACGCCAGTGGGCGGTTCTCAGCTTGCCGACGGCGGCAATGGTGATCGTACCAGGAAGCCGTAGCAACTCAACAACGCTTTCAGGGGGTCGGCGTGGCGGCAGGCGTCGGCTCGGGGGATGTTGTTTCGACCTCCGGCGTTGGCTCGCCTTCCGGAGGCGCTTGCTCCTCAGCAGATGCTTCCTCGACCGGGACTTCCCCGATCCGGGCGTCCTCCAGAGCCCCTTGAAGAACGAGATCGGCGACATCGGCCCAGAGAGCTTCCAGGGCCGGTATGGCCCGGAAGGAGCGTTCTTCGATCAGCACGTCCAGCGTCTCCATACGTTCGATCAAGTCGGCAACCTCCGCGGTGAACTCGGGGGACAGTGCGGCTGCCTGCGCCACGTGATCAATGGCCAACGCCAGTGCATCGCGGGCCACTCGAGGATTATCTTCTCCCAACTCCTGACGCACCCGCTGTAAGTCTTGGGCCGTTTGCGCCAGAGCCAGGCGCCCCAGGAGGGCCGCATGCGTTCCCTCGAGGCCCCTAAGCCGTGCGTCGAGCGTCATCAGCCGATCGTCAAGGGCCTGATCCAAGCGCTCCAGCGCGTCATGGTGATCCGCGAGGGAAGATGCCAGGGTCGCTACCTCTGCGCTGAGCGTATCGATCTCCGTAGCAGTCTCCTCCAGTGCCTCCTCGAGCGCCGCGTCCAGTGTTACTGCCTGGATGGCGATGGCCTCCTCTAGGTCGCTGGCCTGGGACAACAGTGCCGCTGTCTCCGCTCTGGTGCTGGCCAGGGTCTGAGATTGTACTGCTACCGTCTCCTGTAATGTGGCGATCTCGCCTTCCATCGTGGCCGTCCGTGCCTGAAGAGCCCGAAGCTGTTGTTCAACGTTGCCAGCCATGCTCCCCATCTGCCGCTCAAGACCGTCGATGCGCTCGGTGTTGTTTTGGATTGGGACGACGGTTGCCCTATAGAGCAAGGGTATTCCGAAGTATAGGGTGGCGCCCAGGAATACGCCCAGGATGACAATCAGGAGCAGCCTGACCAGCACCTTCAGCCCGGTGCGCAGCGCCCGCCCAAAGCTTCCCGGCCGCGTGCGTTGGCTGTTTGGCTCCGTCATCCTTGCACCTCCAGGCGGACTGGTGCGGGGGTCTCGGATTCTGGCTCTGCTTCACCGAACAGGTCGTTGAGAAGCCCTCTCAGTTGCTCGAAAAAAGACATTGCCCTCTCAGTCTGGGCCTCCACCGCGTCGACTGTCTGTTCGAGGCCGTCCAGATCCTGGCCCAGTGTGTCAACGGTGGTCTGGAGGGCCCCGGTCTGTTGCTGAAGCGACCGGATTTCCTGCGTGAACACCTCCAGCGTGTCCTCTGCTTGTTCCATTCGGGCTGTAAGGCCGGCCAGAACCTCAAGTCGCTGGCGTATGCCGCTGACATCACCCTGCAGCGTGCTCACGTCACTGCGAATGGCGTCAACCTCCACGCCCACGCCGCTCAACTGTCCTCGAAGCTGGTCGACAGCCTGTGTGCGCCCGACGTCGATGGCTCCGTTGATGCCGGCAAAAACCAGAAGACTGAGAATCATGCCCAGAAGTCCGCCGAGCACCGCGCCCAAGAGAGCTGACCAGAGCCAGCCGAAGCGCCTAGTGGTCGACGGCGCGGCAGCGGTCGGGGCTGGCTCGGCGGCCGACAGTTCCGCTTTTGGTGCTTTCGGCTGGATTTGCTCGGTGTCTGTCTCAGACTCCTCCAGCGGTGACGGTGTGATGGATCCTACCCTCGGTGGCAATGTGGTACTGCCAGCATCAACTGCGGGCGGCTCTTCGATGTCCGGGGGGGATGGCATCTGTTCGCCACCGTTGCTCGCCTCCTCTACCATCGGGGGAGAGAATGCTGCCATCCTCTCGAAGCCCGACGCCGGCGGAGTGACCATAAGGCGATCTGACAAGCGTTCATACAGGATTGGCCCGATTCCTGGAACCTCGAGGATTTCCTTCGGGTCGAGGAAGGGTCCGACTTCCTCGCGGTATGCAGCAATGCGGTGGGCTAGCTTAGATCCAATACCGGAAAGCTCAGCCAGTTGCTCGGTTGTGGCTTGGTTGAGATCGACGCGGGGTGTATCTTCCAATTGTGCTGGTGCGGCCATCTGTGCCTCCTTTCGTGGGGCTCAGCCTGACGACAAGGACCGAGTTTTGCGAAAAACACAAACCTATATTCTTATTATAGGGGTCTTGTGAGGAACTGCAACGCTAAGCCTGTTTTCGGTACCTGAAACGGTGTCGAGACCCACAACCGTTACGCAGATCGATGGCGACACGTCGACATGTTTCTCTGCCGCTTTGCTCAAACCTCGTCCGAGTTATTGTGCTACGTTGGCCGCCAATCCAGCGAGAATCTGTACGGTCCGGCTCTCGCAACTGCCGAGCAGGCGAAGCTATTATCCGATCATATTGTCAAAGCTCACTAGCCATGTGAGTATGTCCAAAGTTCCCTAGCAGCAAGACCTACAGCCGGAGATATCGCATAGGTGGTCAGCGTCGGCGTCTTGTCAGATAACGCAAAATGTCAAGGATTGATCCCCTCCCGGAAGAGTTAGACGAGTTTGCTCTGATCGGTTAGCGTTCCTCTATGATGTTGGGCCGCTTGGGGATCGGTCAGCGCATCATTCTTCTTGAGGTCAGCCAGCTCCAAAAAGGATCACAAAGGCGAACTCGCCATGCCTAGATCCTTGCCGTTGGCTTGCCAATCCAGGTGGGAAGCGGATGATCATTCATAAGAGATACGACGATGACCGCGACTCGTTCCAGATGACCGGCGGGTTATAGCGGTTTGACGGCCACCAGGTAGTTGAGGAAGACTACACCCCGATAGCCCTTGGCGTGGGCTCCGCCGATGGCGAAGGCACCCTCCGGGAAGTCACGGGTGTAGACGAAGAAGGGATACAGGCCCCCAGGGGTCTTGATGTCGACAGTGAGTGTCTCATCCCGTTCAAAGCCCCGTAGCCAGTGTGGCAACTGATCCGCTTTAGCCTGGTAAACGACGTAGACTTTGCTAGGTCTAAGCAGTTTGAACCGCAGCAGGCGACTGGACCTGGACTCATAGTCTAGGTCCGCAGTACGGATCCCGTGGAGCCCGCTTAGCGTGAGTGGGAGGTTGATGATGCGATAGTCCCGATCAGTGTAGCACGACATTTGTGTGCGGAGAATCGTTGGCTCGTAGTGGCGACCGCTGGTGGCCTTGACGTAGGCCAGCGGGCTCTCATAGCGGTAAGCGTAGTCAGGTGCCATACCGGCGCCCTCGTGGGCGACAATCGCCATACCACCTACCACCGATGTCAGGGGGTCCATTGCCTGCACTCTGTCATGGCCGAACGTCCGTTCCAGCATTGCCACGTATGCCGGGACCAGCGACGTGCCCCCGGTGCGCAACACGACATCGATATGATCGGTACGAATGCCAGCATCGCGCAGCACTGCTTCAATGTCGGCCTCTACCTGTGTGAGCTCAGGCTGGATCAGCGTCTCGAAGCTCCTGCGGAGCAGTCGCTCGCGAATGGTGATGTGATCATGTTGGAAGTGCAGGTCGGCCAGCAGCTCAGTGGTTAGGGTCTTCTTGGTTCGCTCGATCTCCTGAAACAACTTGAAGCCGATGTTTTGCGTCACCAGCGTCTCGAGGGCCAGCATCGCCTGAGGTTGATCACTTGTCTTCTGGTAGTGGCGGATCTTGCTCAGCGGCTCCGGCCGTGACAGTTCGGGCATCGTCTGCCAAGTGTGAAGCTGATCGAGGAACTCGGGAGGGAAGTCGGCCCCACCGTCTACCTTGGCCCCCGCACCAAAGTAGGGCAACAGCGAGACCATGATGCGCTGATCGAGATCGTCGCCACCGATGAGGGTGCCCCGGGTAGCGATAACCTCCGGCGCTTGACGCCCTCCTACGTTCACAACGGTGAGGTCAAGGGTGCCGCCCCCGAAGTCAAAGACGAGGGCGACTTTACGTTGGCTTACCTGACGATGGTAGAGATGGGCTGCCGCGATCGGTTCCAGTTGAAAGCTGATCTTTTTGAAACCCGCGAAGCGAGCGGCTCGGAAGAGGATCTCCTCGGCGCGGGCTGTGACGCCAGGATTATCGGAGAAGCGCACTGGCCTCCCCAGCACAACGGTGTCACAGGGCTCCTCCGTCTGGGCTTCGGCGCGTGCCTTCATCGCCTCAAGCACCAGCGCGATCAGTTCATCGATGGTGTAGTAGTGGTCGAAGATGACGGTACCCTCATAGCGGGGGTCTCGAAGGGCCGTCTTGATCGACTGCAGTAGCCGACCGTGCGCGTTAATGTCTGTCACAATATGAACATCGTGCCAGTAGTGGATCGGGCTGGATCCGGCACCAGCGACGATGATCTCGATCGCACCGATGTCCTGCCGTGACCAGACGATTCGGCGCCCGGTCTCCTTTTCCAAGTATTGTTGGGCAGCCGAGGCGCCCAGTTGCGTTCTGTAATCCCGATCGATCCAGATAAGTGACGGTAGGATATTCGGAGTCTCGCTGGCAGGATCCAGATGGATGGGGTGGAGCTGCTCACCGTCATAGTAAGCAACCGATGAGTTTGTCGTTCCGAAATCGATTCCAAGCCGCATCGTCCCTCCTCTGTCTGGCTAACGCTCTCTCCCTTCGGCGGGAGCCATCGACTCGCCGACATTGTTTCTTTGCTGAGGCGGAAGAAATGCTCGATGTCTTCGCGGGCCGTGTAGGCGTCAAAGACGTGCCGCAAACTCAACTCCGTCCGTCTTTCCCCCACCACGATCAGCCATAGCGGTCGACAAAAGACGGCGGTG